>JAHJNP010000224.1 GCA_018820745.1 Gammaproteobacteria bacterium | reverse complement strand
TGAAGTTGTCCAGATCGAGGTACATGAAGGCCTGGGGCTCGCCCTCGTCGGTCTCCTGCAACAGGCGCCACAAGCGCTTGACCAGTTCGGCGCGCCGCAACAGGCGCGAGTGCTCGTCATGCATCGACTGCGTCACCAGCCTGTCGATGTATTGCTGCAGGCCGCTGGCATTGCGCAGCACGATCATGAAGCCGCCCGTGGTCCCGGACCCGGTTGGGTTCAGCGCAATGCTGCACTGCACCGGAATGGCACCGCCCCCATTGCGCACGAGCAGATGAAACGACCCGGTGAATGGCGTGTGCTGGCCGGCGAGGTCGCCAATCGGAATGGATTGCCGGGTCGTCCCGTCCTGCAGGGTAAGCACCTTGTCCAGCCTATGGCCGCGAGCGTTTTTCAGCGACAGCCCGAGCAACTGCTCTGCCGCCGGGTTCAGGTACGACAGCCGTGCTTCACCATCAGTCAGTACGAGCGCATCCGGGAAATGCTCGAACGCGTCCGAAAGAGGCGTATCCAAAGCGCGAGCGTCCGATGTCGAGCCCGTGAAAGCGCTTGGCATAAAATGATTCCTGTTTCGGAGTGAATGATTCATTGCGTTCCTTTCCGCTGTGCCACCCATGCTGCCTTCAGGTGGCGACAATCCCGCTGAACAGGCCAACGGGCGGCGACAGGGCCTTCAGCGGGACACCGCCACCCCAGTTTTTCATGCTGTCGACCAGGATCAGGGAGATGTCCTTGTGGCGACTCGCAAATTCCAGTACAGCCTGACCGAGGCAACCGGCTTGCCGGTGCAGTCGACCATTCAACCCGGCATGCTTCAATCGGGCCAGGAAATCGGCCAGTGCCGGCGACGGCGCGTCGGCCTCATCGACCAGCAGGACACTGACCTTGAATCTCATCTTCCTGCAGTAATCGAAGACGGCATTCAGCACCGACCGCCTGATCGAGTGGCCGTGCAGGGCAATCAAGATGCGGCTCATGGCCTGGTCGCCTGTGGAGGGGCGTTCGCTGTCATGTCGCAGGGCATCACGACAGCCAGTTTTCTTTATGCACGCCCTTTTCCCTGAGCCCGATGGCCAGTTCTTTCTGCGCCTCCACCTGGATCTGCCGGACCCGCTCGCGGGTGACCTTGAGGTCCTTGGCCAGTTCTTCCAGGGTGGCCATGTCATGGTTGTTCAGCCCGAAGCGACGCTCGATCACCCAGCGGTGCTTGTCGGAAAGTTTACCCAGCCATTCCGTCACATAGCGTTCAAGCTCGGCCTGATACAGGCGCTCGTCGGGGGGCACGCAACGCTCGTCGGCGATGGCCTCACCCAGGCTCAGGTCGGGGTCGATGTCGAGGGGCGCGTCCAGCGGAACGGGCGACCGGTTCAACAACATGACCCTGCGCACAGCCTCCACGGATTTGCCTGTAAGGTGGGCGATCGCCTCCATTTCGCACCCGGGATCCGCCATTCCCTGCTTGTCCAGCTTGCTGCGGGCACGCAGGCAGACATTGAGTTCCTTGACCACATGCACCGGCAGGCGGACGGTGCGCGACTGATTCATCAGGGCCCGCTCGACCGATTGCCGGATCCACCAGGTGGCGTAAGTCGACAGGCGGAAGCCGCGATCCGGATCGAATTTCTCCAGGGCATGCATCAGCCCAAGATTGCCTTCCTCGACCAGATCCAGCAGCGGCAGGCCGCGCCCCAGATAGCGTTTGGCGACATACACGACGAGCCTGAGGTTGTGCGTGATCAGCACGTCCCGCGCTTCGATGTCGCCGCGCTTCATGCGCCGGGCGTAGTCCTGTTCCTCGTTGGCATTCAATATGCGCAAACGGCCGATGTCTTCGAAGTAGCGTTGGGTGATGTCCTGGGCGTACGCATCATCGGCATGGCTCTCGGTTTCGGCCCCGCCGTCCCGGATTTCTACGGGATCGATGGCTTCTTCCGGAGCACGATAGCCTGCTTCCGGATCATGCAAATCATTGGGCCACATGCTGACCTCCAGTCTGGAATTGCCGTACGGAATGAGGACGCCCGGCAGCGGAGCTGTCACGTACCCAGCCTGAACGATGCCGAACCCCTTGCGTGGGGATCGATCTGCGCCAGATGGCCCGGTAGGCCTGCGATACATCCAGGAAGTGCCCGACCGTTACGGCATAGGTAGGCTGTTTGACACGTTTGGCCATGTTGCATCTCCTCTTCTGGTTACCGATCCCATAGCAGCCCGTCAGAACGAGCCCCGACGTAGAGCGGGTGCCCGAAGGGCCGCTAGCCGAAAATGGATTGGTACAGATTACCTATTGCGTCTGCGCGACATCATTCGTGCAGACGCTGAGTAAATCTACGTAGAAAAAAGGGAATGACGTATTCAGGATTGCGCGCGGGGCTGATTTTTCGCCCGGCCATTGCGGGTGACCCGCCCAAATATTGCGCTGGGGCAGGCTTTACGGCGTCGCCCGGGGCGTGCGGCCGTGGTTGTAAAGCCGATGAATCGGCAACAACCACGGCCTCCCCCTTGCGGGGGCTCCTACAACCGCGCGGAAGTTGTGGGAGGGGCGCCTTTATGCCCTCTGGGTACTCGCCCCGATTTTCGCACGGTCGAGCCGGGATCAAATCCTCAGGGCTTGCAGCAAGCGGCCATGTTGACCAGTTCCGCCATGTTGGCGGCGCCCATCTTGTGCATGACATGGGTACGGTGAACCTCCACCGTGCGCGGGCTGATGCCCAGATCCCGGGCGATCTCCTTGCTGGTGTGGCCGGACACCGCCAGCGCCATGCACTCCCGCTCGCGTGAAGTCAGGCTGGCATAGCGCTGCCGGATGGCCTGGGTGCGGCCCAGTGTATGGCGCCACTCCTGGTCCAGCGCCAGGGCCCGCTGCACCCGTTCGAGCAGTGCGGCGCCCTGAATCGGCTTTTCCAGGAAATCCACGGCACCGGCCTGCACCGCCTGTACGGCCATGGGAATGTCGCCGTGTCCGGTGAGGAAGATGATGGGAATGGTCAGGCCGCGCGCGTTCAGCGCCGCCTGGACTTCAAACCCGGTCATGCCCGGCATGGCCATGTCCAGCAGCAGGCAGCCCGGGCGGTTGGCCTCAAAGGCCGCCAGGAAAGCGGGGCCGTCGGCATGAGCTTCCACCTGCAGGTCGGCCGTCTCCAGCAACTGGGCCAGCGCATCGCGCATCGCGTCATCGTCGTCGACTACGAATACAGTCTGGTTCATGGGGCGAAGGGCAGGACGAAATGGAAGATGCCGCCGGGGCTGTGGGGCTCGACCCACAGCCGGCCGCCGTGGGCCTCGATCAGGCTGCGGCTGATGCGCAGCCCCACCCCCAGTCCATATTCCTTGTGGCTGGAAAACGGCTCGAACACCTTGTCGGCCATCGATGCATCGATGCCCGGGCCGCTATCGATGACGCTGACCTGGGCCATGTCCTCAACCCGCCGCGTGGTCATGGTGATGCTGCCGTTTTTTTCGGTGTCGCGGATGGCGTCGATGGCGTTGCGCAGCAGGTTGAGCAGCACCTGCTCGATGTGTACATCCACCCCCATGACCGGCGGCAGCGTCTCGTCGAGGTCAAGCACGATCTTGATTCCACGGGTGCGGGCCTTCGGTGCCATCATGGTGTTGGTGCTGCGCATCACGGCGTTCAGGTCCATCGGTACCGGGTCGAGCCTGCCCCGACCGACGAACGCGCGCATATGGCGGATGGCTTCACCGGCACGCAGGGATTGCTGGCTGATCTGCTTCAGGTTGCGCGTCAGCTTGTCCTGCGCCAGCGGCCGCTGCCCCAGCAGCTGCAGGCCGGCCTCGGCATAGGTTGCGATGGCGGCGAGCGGCTGGTTGAGCTCGTGGGCGAGCAGGGTCGCCAGCTCGTTGGCGGTCTGCAGGCGCTGCAGACGGGAGGCCTCCTCCAGGGTTTCCCGTGCCCGGTACTCGGCACGGCGCTGTTCCGTGATGTCGATGCCGGTGCCGATGATGTACTGAACCTGCCCCGCCTCGTCCCGCAGCACCGAATTACACCAGTTGATCAGGCGCATTGAGCCGTCCCGGTGTATCCAGTGGTTCTCGTGCTGGATATGGTCCTCGCCGGCGCGCAACCTGTCGTTGAGGCGGCGCACCCCGTCCTGTTCGTCGGCGGGAATCAGGTTCTGCCACTTGGAGCTGCCCTGGAATTCGGCAAAGTCATGGCCCGTCGTGGTGTTGCAGGCCGTGTTGAAGCGGACCACCCGTTCTTCGGTGTCGATCACGAGAATCAGGGCGCCCACCGTGTTCAGGATGGCGTCGATGAAATTGCGCTCGTGTCGCAGTTGCGCACTGTTCTCGTTCACCCGCTGCTCGAGATGCGCCGTCAGGTTGCGCAGGTCCAGCTCGGCCCGCTTGAGTACGGTGATATCGGTCAGGCTCAGCACCACGCCGCTGATGCGATTGTCGCCGGTTCGGTAGGGGGTGATGCGGCGCAGAAACCATTGCTCGTCGTCGCGCGACACTTCGCGCTCGCAGGGCGCCAGATCCTGCAGCACCCGCTCGATATCCCGTTTCAATTCCGGATCCTCGAAACGGGTGGTGATGTGGTCGATGGGGCGGCCGACGTCGGTGGCGATCAGGTTGAACAGGCGG
>JAHJNP010000223.1 GCA_018820745.1 Gammaproteobacteria bacterium | reverse complement strand
GGCCGTGTCTACGCTAGACGACCTGCGCGTGTTCATGCAGCACCACGTCTATTCGGTGTGGGACTTCATGTCGCTGATCAAGTACCTGCAGCATGAAGTCGCCCCCGCGCGCTGGCCGTGGACGCCGGGCGGCGACGCCTCGGTGCAGCGCTTCATCAACGAGCTGGTGCTGGAAGAGGAAACCGACATCGCTATGCCAGGGCAGGAAGGGTTTACCAGCCATTACATGCTCTACCTCGCGGCCATGCGCGAAATCGGCGCCGATACCGACACCCCCGCGCGATTCGTGCAGCAGGTGGCGGAGCAGGGCATCGAGGCCGCGTTCGCCTCGGGTCTCGCGCCCGCGCCGTCGGCAGCGTTTACCCGCACCACCTTCGGTTTTCTTGCCAGCGGCAAGCCGCACACCGTCGCCGCCGCGCTGGCACTGGGGCGCGAGCACGTCATCCCATCGATGTTCCGCGCCTTCCTGGCGCGCATGGCGGTAACCGAAGCACAGGCGCCGAGTTTCCACTACTACCTCAACCGCCACGTCCACCTGGACGAGGATTTCCACGCCCCGCTGTCGTTGCGCCTGCTCGCTGCCCTGTGCGGCGACGATGCCGATAAATGGCGCGAGGCCGAAGCCGCAGCCGAAGCCGCGGTCAACGCCCGCCTACAATTCTGGGACGGTGTGTTAAAAGCACTCCCCAGCCAACACGCCCAGGCTGCCTGAGCGTACCCAATCCAGCCGTAATCAAACCTATGCCCCAACTCATCGTATTGCCCCACATCGAACTCTGTCCCGAAGGCACCGTCATCGAAGCCAAGCCGGGCGAGACCATTTGCGACACCCTACTCGCCAACGGTGTCGAGATCGAGCACGCCTGCGAAAAATCCTGCGCCTGCACCACCTGCCACGTCATCGTGCGCGAAGGCTTCAATTCGCTGGCTGAATCCACTGAGGAAGAGGATGATCTGCTCGACAAGGCCTGGGGGCTGGAACCGCAGTCGCGGCTGTCGTGCCAGGCGCGCATCAACAGTGAAGACCTGGTGATCGAAATCCCCAAGTACACCATCAACATGGTCAAGGAAGGGCACTGAAATGAAGTGGACGGATTCCCTCGATATCGCCATCGAACTCACCGAAGCGCACCCCGAAATCGACCCGCGCACTGTCCGCTTCACCGACCTGCATCGCTGGGTCATGGAATTGCCGGACTTCGACGACAACCCCGAGCACTCCGGCGAGAAAATCCTCGAAGCGATCCAGATGGCGTGGATCGACGAAGTCAGCTAAGCAGCTGCTTGCGCGATCACCTGATCCGGCCTGGGCCGGAAATGCTTGGGTAAATGATGGACGGGCAATCAAGCCAGGCGCCAAGGGTCACAGCCCCAGTTCCTCGTCCGTCGCACTGTGTTCGTACTTGTTCTTCGGTGGCCACGGACGGGTCCGCCAGTCAGGCTCAAGGGCAAGGGACGACCTGCGGCGACCCGGCAGCAGCGCACCATTTCCGGCCCCCTTGGCGTAGTCGTAATAGAGCTTGATCACTTCCTCCTTCGTGACCTGCTGTGCCGCGGGATGCGCGATGCAGGCGTCGCGCCATTCGCGGACGCGCGCGTACTTCGCCTCATCCGGCAACTGGAAGTCCTCGTAGTATTCAAGAAACCAGAAGCGCATGAAAAACGGCGTATACACCGCCTCGGCCCAGCCGAATGCCTCGAAAAGAAACGGCCCGGATGGGGCATGTTCCAGCAGGAAATCGTTCAGCCGGGCATGGTGCGCCAGCATTCCCTCCTTCAGCGCATTGCGCTTCCCGCTATCCTGGTTCATCAGGTATTGATAGCCATACATGCAAAACTCGCCTTCCATCCGCGTCAGCATGCTCTCCACGGCACGACGGTAGGGATCGCGCTGCGCGACAGGCCGCTCCGGGAAGCGCGCCTCCAGATACTCCATGATGACCAGGCTTTCCTTGATGATGTGCCCGTCAGCCGTCTCCAGGACAGGCAGCGCGGTCGTCCCGCGCGTCTTCTCCAGCAGCCAGGCGGGTCGTGGTTGCGTAATGTCGATCACCTGAAAATTCACGTCGTTTCGCAGCCCCTTCAGCGACAACAGGATTTCCAGTCGCTGGCAGAAAGGGCATACGGGGATGTGGTAGATCGTCAGCTTGGACATGATGATCATATGGCGGGTGTGCCGCGTGAGTAAGATTCAGTAAACGGAGCTTAACGCCAAGGGTAGGCGATGTATCGCCTTACTGTTAAAGGCAATCGGTGCGCCGTGAGCAGGCTCCATGTTGGCACGGGTCGAGGAGAACCCGCTTCAGAGGCCGGAAATACGACTGCATGCAATGCCGACCAGCCAGAACAATTGATCAGGTTTATTGCCTTTGGGGGGAATCCACATACTGCTGTACCGGCATTGAAGGAACCGTTGCCGTGGGACGGGTTCTGATATGCAGGACAAGGTCGGAGGAAAACTTTGATGGCAAACATTCCGGATCTCACGCGCCGCAGGCTGCTGGGCGCCATCGCAGCAGCGCCCCTGCTGGGTCCGGCGATGGGGCGGGCGCAGCAGGCTCGTCCTGCCACCCGGGTCATCCCGTCGACGGGAGCGGCGGTGCCGCGGGTCGGCCTGGGCAGCTGGATCACCTTCAACGTCGGCAACGACCGCGTTGCGCGGGACGCCCGCGCCGAGGTGATGCGCGCCTTCTTCCAGGCGGGCGGACGCCTGATCGACAGTTCGCCCATGTACGGCTCAGCGCAGGAAGTCATCGGCTACGGCCTGAAAAAACTTGGGCGGCCGGCCGACCTGTTCGCCGCTGACAAGGTGTGGATTTCCGACGGCGAGGCAGGCCGCGCGCAGATGGAAGCCTCGCGCCGGCTGTGGGGCATTCCGCGCTTCGACCTGATGCAGGTGCACAACCTGCTGGCATGGCGGGCGCACCTGCCGACGCTGTTCGCCATGAAGGCGGCCGGCCAGTTGCGCTATGTGGGCATCACCACCTCGCACGGCCGCCGCCACGGCGACATGGCGCAGATCATGGCCGGCCAGCCGATCGATTTCGTGCAGCTCACCTACAACCTCGTCGACCGTGAAGTCGAGCAGCGCCTGCTGCCGCTTGCGCAGGAACGCTGCATCGCCGTCATCGTCAACCGGCCATTCCAGCAGGGTTCGCTGATCCGCAGGCTCGAACGCCACCCGCTGCCGCCGTGGGCGGCCGAAATCGACTGCAGTAGCTGGGCGCAGTTCGCCCTCAAGTTCATCATTTCGCATCCGGCCGTCACCTGCGCGATTCCGGCGACCACGCGCGTCGACCACGTGCTGGAAAACATGAGTGCCGCCACCGGGCGCCTGCCGGATCAGGCTATGCGCGCGCGCATGGCCGCATTCGTGGCCCGGCTCTGATGTCGGAGTGGTGGACTTACGGCCCGCGCGATCTGCTGATGTTTTCGGCGCAGACGTATTACCGGCTGTTCGAACTCTACAATCGCGACCTGTGGCCATTGCAGCTGCTTGCGCTGGTGCTGGGTGTTACCGTGCTGGCGCTATGGCGGCGCGGCGGCGACAGGGCAGGCCGCGCCATCGCCGTGATCCTGGCAGTGTGCTGGCTGTGGGTCGCCTGGGGCTTCCACTGGCAGCGCTACGCCAGCATCAACCTGGCCGCCAGCTATTACGCGATGGCCTTCGTTGTCCAGGCTCTATTGCTGTTGTGGCTGGGGGGGGCTGCGCGGCCGGCTCACGCCGGCATCGGCCACCCGGCTGCAGCAGCGCGCCGGCCTGGGGCTGTTGCTGTTTGCCCTGTTGATGTTTCCCTTGATAGGGCCGCTGCTGGGGAGAAACTGGATGCAGGCAGAAGTGTTCGGCATGGCGCCCGACCCCACCGCGCTGGCGACGCTCGGCGTGCTGCTCTTCGCCAGCGTGCGGCCGGCTTGGGGGCTTTTCCCGATCCCCGTGGCCTGGTGCCTGCTCAGCGGCACCACCCTGTGGGCGATGAAGTCCCCCGACTTTGCGGTCGCTCCGCTCGCGGCACTGCTGGCACTTGTCCTCGCAGCCGGCTGGGCCTTGAGGCACGCGCGGGCGGGACGGTCAATCGGGTGATGGATCGTGTTTCCGGCAAGTTTGGGCTTGCTGTTTCGCTACATGGCTAGACCTGACCCCGGTGACCCCGGCATGGCTAGACCTGACCCCGGTGACCCCGGTAGCGCCCATAGCGCGCAGCGCGAAAAGAAAGACCCCGTCGAAGTGTAGGTTTGTCGTGAGCGCGGCTGGGTTTGGCCTTGGCGGATGTGGACTAAATTCGCATCCCCGCAGATCGACGCCGCGAATAGCGGATCACGGCTTGGTCGCAGCGTCGCTAAGCCCGGCCAGGGCCTTGCTCATCTTGGCGACGATGTCGTCACGATCGCCGATGCGGTGGCGCTTGGCGATGTAGGCCGGGTCGTTGTAGGTCAACCACACCTGACCTTTTGCGTCCTCCCAGGCCAAGGCCTTCAGGGGCAGATCGATGCCTGCTGTCTGATTGCTGGTGAACAGGTGGGTGCCCAATTTTGGGTTGCCGAACAGGAGCAACTCGGTGGGGCGCAGGGGAATGTCGACCTCCTTGCCCTTCTCGCTGTGATTCCAGCGTAGCGCGACGCCGATACCATTTTTCTCCAGGGCCGCTTCCAGGCGATCGAGGGTCACTTTCACGCTGTGCGCACTCTTCTTGGTAATGAGGCCGTCATTGGCGGCCTGCGCAAACCCCGCCGCCAGCAGCAGCGCTACGACTGTCATGAATTTTTTCATCCTGCATTTCTCCTTGGATATTGTTCGTGTCCGGTACGCCGATTGCCACGAAACAGAAAAAGGCGCGGACACGAGATATTGCATTGAAAAATAAAAGCGGAAGGAAAGCCGTATCCCCACCCTGTAGTTGCTAACCGGTCGCCCCGGCTCTTAACTGTAGATTACACTGTTAAATTGTAGGCACCCTGCGAGGGGCGCTCAGGAAAACGAATGACTGACCCATCACCCATTACTGTAGCGCCTCTGCTGAAAGACGCTGACGATGCCGGCTACATGCGCGCTGCGCTGGAACTGGCCCGCCAGGGCTGGGATGCGGGCGAGGTGCCGGTGGGGGCGCTGGTGGTGTGCGGTGGCGAGATCGTCGGGCGCGGGTTCAATCAGCCGATTTCCAGCCATGACCCCACAGCGCATGCCGAGGTGATGGCGCTGCGCGATGCGGCGGCGCGGGTCGGCAACTACCGGCTGGTGGGCTGCACGCTGTACGTGACGATGGAGCCGTGCGTGATGTGCGCGGGGGCGATTCTGCATGCACGGGTGGCGCGCGTGGTGTACGGGGCCAAGGAGTACAAGACGGGCGCGCACGGCAGCATCGTGGATATCTTTGCCGAGCCGCGGCTCAACTTCCATTGCGACATCACCGGCGGGGTGCTGGCGGACGAATGCGCGGCGATGATCTCGGGCTTTTTCGAGGCGCGCCGGCAGCAGAAGAAGGGGGCGGTGCAATGAATGACCTGTACATCGAGGTGGACATGCGCCTGCAGCAGTTGTATCTGTGGGAGCCGGTTCCCGATGGCGATATCTTGCTGCGGCAGTATGCGGTTTCCACCGCGACCAATGGGGCAGGGGAGCAGAACGGCAGCTATGGCACCCCGCGCGGGCGGCACCGCATTGCCGAGAAGATCGGCGCGGGTGCGCCGCTGTGTGCGGCGTTCAAGTCACGCGAACCGACCGGCGAAATCTGGACGCCGGAGCTGGACGCCGAGAACCCGGGGCGCGACTGGATCCTGACGCGCATTTTGTGGCTGGAGGGACTGGAGCCAGGCAAGAACAAGGGCGGCACGGTGGACACCCACAACCGCTATATCTATATCCATGGCACCCACGAGGAACACAGGATCGGCACGCCGGCGTCGCACGGCTGCATCCGCATGAAGAATGCCGAGGTGGGGGAGCTGTTCGATCTGGTGAAGGTGGGGACGGAGGTCCGGATTTCGTAGGGATCAAGCCTTCGACCGGCCTGTCCCGAGGACATTGTTTGAATGGCTGAGGGCGAAGGGGGCGGCATGCGTGCCGCTCGTTGGCAATCCCTGCGACAGGCTCCGCCGAATGACAGGCGCCTGGTGTGAACGGGCGTTGCGGGCTTGAGCCTTCGCAGTGCCTTATCGGTATTTACCTTCTTTGCATCGCCGGCCGCGGACCGGAGTTGGTGTCCTTGTGGCGGAAGTTGATGCGACCTTTGGTGAGGTCGTAGGGCGACATTTCGATGGTGACCTTGTCGCCGGCCAGGATGCGGATGCGGTGCTTGCGCATTTTGCCGGATGCGTAGGCGGTGATTTCGAAACCGTTGTCCAGGGTGACGCGGAAGCGGGTTTGCGGCAGCACTTCGCTGACGACGCCTTCCATTTCTACAAGTTCTTCTTTTGCCATGTTTTGATTCCTCATGATGCTTGGCCGATGGCGCGACGAAGCCGTGCACCGGCGTGGGGGTGTGCGAAAGTCTCAGTGGGAACTGCGGCAGCCGCGCCGGGGTTGCGCGGCGCGGCTGCTAATGAGGAGAGCCGACAAGATGCCCGCCAGGGGCCGGAGGGACAAACCAAAAGACTAATGCACTCGACAGTATGGGGGGGATGGCCTGTCTTGGCAAGGCAGGCGGCATACGCCCACTGTGGGCCTGGGCTGCGGCGCCCTGAACGGCCTGACGAAATCGATTAAGCCGCCAATAGGTGCTTCATGCGTAGGCTGGCGCAAAAAAGTGGCCGCCAATCGCCCGGATTTGCCTGTTTGTTGCGTCAGCCAGCCTCCCGGCATAGGGTGGGAGGCTCCCCCGAACCGGTCTGCGCCATGTCCGGGCCGGATTCGATATGCAGGGTGCGGGTGGGGAAGGCGATTTCCGCGCCGTGGGCCTGGATGATGGCCGCGACTTTCAGCAGTACATCCTGCTTGACCTCGTGGAAGTGCACCCACTCGACGGTTTTGGTGAAGGTGTAGATGAAGAAATCCAGTGAGGATGCAGCAAATTCGTTGAAATTGACGATCAGGGTGGCGTCGGTGTCGATCTCGGGGTGGGCCTGCAGCTTGGCCTTCACGTCGGCCACGATGGCAGCCATCTTGCCGAGGTCGGCATAGCGGATGCCGATGGTTTCCTTGATTCGCCGGTTGGTCATGCGGGTGGGGTTTTCCACCACGATGGTGGTGAAGAGGGCGTTCGGCACGTAGATCGGGTTCTTGTTGAAGGCGCGCACGCGGGTGTGGCGCCAGCCGATGTATTCCACCGTGCCTTCGATCTGTTTTTCCGGCGAGCGGATCCATTCGCCCACCGCAAACGGGCGGTCCAGGTAGATGGTCAGGCCGCCGAAGAAGTTGGCCAGCATGTCCTTGGCGGCGAACCCCACGGCAATGCCGCCGATGCCGCCAAAGGCCAGCACGCCGGACACGCTGAAGCCCAGGGTTTGCAGGATGACCAGGGCGGAGATGATGACGACCGTGAATCGACCCAGCTTGGAGAGGGCGTCGATCGTGGTGTGGTCCAGCGCATCCTTCATCACCGCGCTGCGGGTCATGATGGAATGGGTGGCATGGCTGATCAGTTTCAGCAGGAACCACGCCAGTGCGGCGATGATGACCGTGTCGCGGGTGGGAATGACAAAAGCGAAGATGGGCGCCCCGCTGTGCTCGTGCACGATCTGGAAGGCGAAGGCCACACCCGCTACCCAGACGATGAGCGTCAGGGGTTTGCGGGCGGACCTGATCAGGGCGTCGTCCCAGACGGCCGAGGTGCGCGCGGCGATCTTCTCGACATGGCGCAGCAGGTAGTAGGCGCCTAGATTGACGACGACGACAGCGGCAATCAACATCAGCACCTGGGGAAGCCAGGATGCGGCCAGGAAGGAAAGGCCGAGTTGTTGTGCCAGATCGTTCATGAGCGGGTTTTCTGTACGCGTGGATTTGAGGGGCGAGGACGCCTGGGGGATTCTATTTGAAAGTCATGATCATTTCTGCCCATCTTACCGGTCCCCGCATCCAGACGGCGGTGTGAAGGGGCGGATGATCATGAATTTCTGCAGTGGCTTGGCAGCAGCGCTATGTGTTCGATTTTTTCCTAAACTGGATACTCCCAAATTCAAGAAGGAGTATGGCCATGAACCAGCGGATTGCGTTGCCATGGGTGTTGTGTGTGGTCCTGGCGGGCGGCTGCGCCGAAATGGGCAGCCTGGGTGGAACGAAATATGGCGAGACGGGCACGACGGTGGCAAGCCAGGCGGAACGCGACGGCACCATCGCCCAGCTCGAAAATATCCAGGTGGATGACGATTACAAACTTGGTGTGGGGACGGCCGTGGGCGCGGTTGCCGGCGGCCTGCTTGGAGCCGGGATGGGCGACAGCACCACCGCCACGGTGGCGGGTGCGGTGTTGGGCGGTGCGGCAGGCACCTATGCCGAGAGCAAGGTCTCCAAAAAGAATGCGCAGCGGATCAGCGTCGACATGGTGACCGGGGGCCGCGTGACGATTACGCAACCGGTCGACAATCGCCTCCGCGAAGGCATGCGCGTGCGCGTCGAGGGCAGCGGCGAGAACGCCCGCGTGGTGCCGCGATAAGGGTGGCGGGGGCGGCCGTTTGCGCCACCCCCCGCCGCGCTGCTATCGTGCCCGGCCCGCCTCAGTGGCGGCCGGCACCTCGATCAGCCTGCCGCTTTTCACGTCGTAGATGTAGCCGTAGATGGGGATGTCGCCGGGCACCAGGGGATGGTTGCGGATGCGTTGCACGTCTTCGAGCACGCTCTGCTCCTGGTGGGGAATGGTGAGCCAGCTGATGTGTTCGCCTTCGGGCGAGCCGCCCCCGCCGCCGGCATCGTGCCAGCCGCTGGCGTCGACGCTGGCGGTCTTGAGGCTGCTGCGCAGCAGTTTGCGCATGACGTCGTCGGTGAAGGTTTCCATGCCGCAGTCGGTGTGGTGGATGACGAACCACTCGCGGGTGCCCAGCAGTTTGTAGGAAATCACCAGCGAACGGATGGCGTCGTCGCTGGCGCGACCGCCTGCATTGCGGATGACGTGGGCATCGCCCTCGGCCAGGCCGGCATACTTGGCCGGATCGAGGCGGGCATCCATGCAGGGGAGGATGGCGAAATGCCGGCCCGGGGGCATCGGTAGCTTGCCCTTGTCGCCGAAATTGGAAGCGTAGGTCTGGTTGGCTGACAGGACTTCGTTCCGGATTGTGCTCATGCGGGTCTCCTTATCCAGTTTCAAGGTCGCGTGCATTGCCTGCAGGCGGCGTGCGCTTGTCGCGACATCGGGCCGTCCTGCGGAGTAGTCTGCCTGACGTCCGGTCCAGTCGGCGACCGGTTGCGAAAATCCAGTATAGGCAATGCGCCGGGCGCGTGGCCGACCGGACGGCTCCAAGCGGTAGCCTGATGAAAACATTATTTGTTTTAGGGTTTTCCTCTGCCGTTCGTACCATCCTGTCCCGGACCTTATTGACGGTATGCGCGACGTGATCCGGTGGGTAGGATGCTGCCTCCGGATATCCCTTTCAAGCCGTCATGGCCCCTGTGGCAATGCCTCTCACCGACAGCCTGATCCGCCAGACAATGCCTGCCAACAAGCCGCTCAAACTGGCAGACGGGGGCGGCATGTATCTGCTGGTGCGGCCGGATGGCTCGCGCTGCTGGCGGCTGGATTACGGCTTTAACGGTCAGCGTAAAACCCTGGCCCTGGGGACCTATCCGGAGATGTCGCTCAGCGCGGCGAGAACGCAGCGCCGTGCTGCCAAAGCGTTGCTGGCGGAGGGGCATGATCCCGGTGCGAAGACGGCGGTCAAGTCGAGCCGCGATTCGCCCGTCGCCGGGGATGAGCAGGCCCATGCCCTGGCCATCATCGGCGACGGCATCTGGGAATGGGAACTCGCCAGCGGACGGATTCGACACAATGCGCAGTGGGCGCGGCTGATGGGGCTGAGTCCGCGTCAGCTCGAGCACACCTGGCAGAAGGCGCTCGCCCGCGTGCATGAAATGGAGCGGGACAAGGTAATGGCGCTCATCCAGAACTGTCTGGGCGGCGAGACCGTGTTTGATTGCGAGCACCGTGTCCAGCACGCCGACGGCAACGTGATCTGGGTGCAGAACCGCGGCAAGGTCGTGAAGCGCAACGACGACGGCAAGCCTGTGCGCATGGTGGGCAGCCTGCGCGATGTGACCGAGCAGCACCGCACAGCGCTCGTCATGCAGCGCCGCAATCTGCTTTTGCAGACGATAGCAGCGGTCAATCAGATGTTCATGGCGGAATTGTCCGAACCGGAGCTGATGATGCGCATCTGTCATGAAATGATCCGGGATGACCTGTTTCGCATGGCCTGGATCGGTCTGGTGGAAGAAGACGGCAAGACATTGAGGCCGGTTGCCGAGGCCGGGTTCGTCCGGGACTATCTCACGCCTGCGGACATCCGTTGCGATGACTCGCCGCAAGGGCGGGGGCCTACCGGCACCGCAATCCGCATGGGCACCACGGTGGTCAACAACGATACCGAGATCAACCAGCGGTTCGCGCCGTGGCGGGAACGCGCACGCGCGCAGGGATATCGTTCGTCGGCGGCAACGCCGTTGCGGGTGAATGGACGGGTGGTTGGCGCACTCAATGTCTATAGCCATGAAGCGCACGCGTTCGGGCTGGATAAAGTAATCCTGCTGGAAAAACTGGCGGGTGATCTCGGCATGGCCATCGGCCATCGCGCATCGCTGGCGGCCCTGCGCGAGAGCGAGGCGCGCTTCCGCTTGCTGCTGGATTCTTCTTCCGAGGCGATCTTCGGAGTCGATACCCAGGGCCTCTGCACCTTCGTGAATCCGGCCTGCCTCAACATGGTGGGTTATACGCACGAGGAGATGCTCGGCAAGAGCGTGCATCAGCTTATTCATCACAGTTACTCGGACGGCCGTCCGTACCCCAAGGAAGATTGTAAGGTTCGCTGCTCCACCCTGCAGGGAACCCCCACGCATATCGACAGCGAGGTCCATTGGCGCAAGGACGGCAGCAGCTTTCCGGTGGAATACTGGTCGCATCCCATGTACCGCGATGGCGAGCTGGTGGGCGCGGTTGTCAATTTCGTGGACATCACCGAGCGCAGGCGCGCCGAAGAAGCGTTGCGCGAGAGCGAGGCACGTTTCCGCGCCATGGCTGAACATTCTGCCGACTGGATCTGGTCAATCGACACGCACGGCCGGCATGTCTACAGCAATCAGCGGGGCCTGGCCAATCTGGGCTACAGCACAGAGGAGTTTCGGGTCATGGATTCCGCCAGCCTGGTGCATCCGGACGATGTGCGGCTGCTGCACAAGACACTGAAAAATGCGGTGTCTGCCCAGCAAGGCTGGCAGGACATCGTGCTGCGCTGGCGTCACCGAAACGGCAGTTATCGCACTATCGAATCCAATGCATCGGCGCTTTTCAGCGAAGCCGGGCACCTGATCGGATTCCAGGGCGTCGACCGGGACATCACCGAGCGCAGGATGACCGAGGCGCGCATCGAATTCCTCGCCCACCACGATGTGCTCACCGGCCTGCCCAACCGCATCCTGCTGCGCGACCGCTTCGAGCATGCCATGGCGGTGGCGGAACGGTCGCGGGCGTGGGTGGCCATGCTGTTCCTCGACCTGGACAATTTCAAGGTGGTGAACGATACGCTCGGGCATGTGGCCGGCGATCGTTTGCTGCAGGAAGTGGTCACGCGTCTGTCCGACTGCACGCGCGAGAGCGACACCATCAGTCGGCAGGGCGGCGACGAATTCATCCTGCTGCTGAACGAGATTCCCGACCTCGAAACCGTTGAACGCATCGCGAGCAATATCCTTGCGCAACTGGCCGAGCCCGCGGAGATCAACGGCCATGTGCTGAATACCTCTTGCAGCATCGGTATCGCGGTATACCCAGAAGATGGCAAGGATTTCGACAGCTTGCTGCAGAAAGCCGATACGGCGATGTACAACGCCAAGGACGCGGGCCGCAATATCTACCGCTTCTTCGACGACAAGATGAACCTGCAGGTACACGAGCATCTGCTGCTGCAGAACCGGCTGAGCCAGGCACTCCTCCGGGCCGAGTTTTCCCTGCACTACCAACCGCAACTGGAGATCGGCAGCGGCAGGGTGATCGGGATGGAGGCATTGCTGCGCTGGCACAACCCGGAACTGGGCAACGTCGTGCCAGCCCGCTTTATTCCGGTGGCGGAGGACTGCGGCCTCATCGTGCCGATCGGCGCCTGGGTGATGGAGGAAGCCTGCCGTCAGGCGCAGGCCTTGCGGCAGGCTGGATGGCCCGACCTGACCATGTCGGTCAATCTGTCCGCCCTGCAGTTCCGCCGTGCCAACCTGATCGAAACGGTAGCGGGTGCGCTTGCCAGAAGCGGTCTGCCGGCGCATTTGCTGGAACTCGAACTGACCGAATCCATCCTGCTGCAAGACGTGGAAAACATGCTTGACACGGTGCGCCAGCTCAAGACGTTGGGGGTGCGGTTGTCGATCGACGATTTCGGCACCGGTTATTCGTCGCTCAGCTATCTCAAGCGGTTTGCAGTCGACCGGCTGAAGATCGATCGCTCCTTCGTGCGCGACGTCAACACCGATCCGGACAATGCCGCCATTGTCCGCGCAGTCATCCAGCTGGCACGCAGCCTGCGGCTGGGAATCATTGCCGAAGGGGTGGAAACCGAGGCCCAGCTGGCGTTTCTGCGCGATGAGGGATGCCAGGACATACAGGGTTTTCTGTTCAGCCGGCCGCTGGCACCGGCCGACCTGGACGTGTTTATGCGTCAGCACCGGGCGGCTTCTGGCAAAACGGCAGCGCCTCTGGCGTAGACACAATTCGCGTAGCGGCAACTCAGGTTCTATGATGGAAAGAGGCTGGAGTTCACGTGAGTATTTGCCATGAGCCACAAACACGAGAGTCTGCTGCGGTCCATTTTCGAAGGCCCGGTGAGCGCCAATGTTCATTGGCGCGAAGTGGAATCGATGCTGACGCATCTGGGCGCCAGGGTGGAGCCGCACCACGGTGCGAGCTTCCGCGTGATCATGAACGGGGTGGAGGGATTCATCCATCGCCCGCACAACAGCACCACCTGCACCAAACAGGAGCTGCGCCATGTGCGCGATTATCTGGTCTCGGCGGGCGTGAGCCCCTCGAAGATCGAGGCGGGGGGCTAGCGAGGCCGCCCAGGCCGCTGCCATTGAGCGGTGCCAATAAGAGCGGCGCCCGATGAAGGGCGCCGTTCTTGACTGCGTTGCGGGAAATTACTGGATGGCCGGTTTCTTGGTCAATGAGAGGATGGGATTGATCAGGGTGACGCCCTGGTTCATTCAACCGGGATGGCGATGGCGCGGCGCTTGCCGGCCTCGGCCTTGGGTAGTTCGACCCGCAGCACGCCGTTCTTGTAGCTTGCCCTGGCCTCTTCAGCCTTTACCGCCACGGGCAGGGGAACCACCCGGCGGAAGCTGCCGTAGGCGCATTGCATGACGCGCCAGCGGCCCTCGGTTTCCTGCCGCTCGAAGCGCTTCTCGCCCCTTACCACCATGGCGTCGTCAAGGATCTCGATGTCCATGTCGGCCTTTTCCATGCCCGGCACCTCCAGTCGCACCAGCAGACTGTTTTCGTCCTCGAACACGTCACCGCCGAGCAGCGCCCAGCCCTGGGTGGGAAGATAGGCGTCGTCATCCACCTCGTTGGGTGCGGGCAGGTTGGTTTTTTCGCCCGGCTTGAAGCGGGTGAGCGCCCCGGCAGCGGATTTCCACAGGTGGCGCCCCCCTTCGGATACGTTCTCCCACAAAGAACCCACACTTTCTTTCAAATCATCCAGTTTCATAATGTGCTCCTGCAGATCAAGTGGGGTGGCGTCACCGGGACACTGTGGCGAGCATGATGGTCAGTCCGCCGCACGATGAATCAGGACGACCCGATAGCCATTTCAATGTAGGCTTTGGATGGGCGTTTTCAATGTCTGGACCTGATGCGCGCCTGTCACCCCCATGCAGGAGGAAGGCACATGCAATTCAAGGGCGTTGCCGTAGCGCTGTCCGCCGATATCGGGAATGGCCCGTTCCTTCACGCCAGGCGCATGGCCGGCAGGTGGCGTCTTTACGCGGCCAACCCGTTGCGCGGTTACGGTAGGGAATGAGCATGTCCGAGTGGCATCGTCACGTCACCGCCAACCGTCTGCAGACCCTGCTGCTGGTGGCGATCCTGCTGGGCATCAGTGCCTTGGCGGGGGGCTTGTTGTTCGGCACGGCGGGACTGTGGATCGCTTTGGCGGCCAGTCTGGTCGCCCTGCTCGTCGAACCGGTGGCGGTCTACCGCCTGACGCTTGCCCTGTACGGTGCCCGGCCGATCACGCCGCAGGCGGCCCCCGAGTTGTGGCGCATGATTCGGATTCTCGCCGAACGGGCCAGCCTGCCCGCCATCCCCGTGCCGTACTACGTGCCCAGCGCGGTGGTCAATGCCTTTGCCGTGGGCAGCCGCCGCGCCTCGGCCATCGCGCTCAGCGACGGCCTGCTCTTCAGCCTGACGCCGCGCGAACTGGCCGGCGTGCTGGCCCACGAGACGGCCCACATTGCCCACGACGACCTGCGGGTGATGGGACTGGCCGATTATGTCAGCCGGCTCACCGGCCTGTTCGCCCTGACCGGACAGTTCGCGATTCTGCTGACCCTGCCCTGGTGGATCATGGGGGAGCTCGACATCCATTGGCCGGCCATGTTCCTGCTCGTCTTCTCGCCGCATCTGGCGCTGCTGGCCCAGCTGGGACTGTCACGCGTGCGCGAATTCGACGCCGACCTCACCGCCGCCCGCCTCACCGGCGACCCCGAGGGGCTGGCCCGGGCGCTCGGCAAGATCGAGCGGGCTTCCCGCGCCTGGCAGGCCTGGTTGCTGCCCGGCTGGGGCAACCCGGAGCCGTCCTGGCTGCGCACCCATCCGGCCACCGACGAGCGCATCCGCCGGTTGAATGCGCTTTCCCGTCACGCAGCGGAAACCCTCTGGCAGGAGGGGGACGTGTCCAGCCCCGGCACATCCCCCGTGCGCCGCTCACCGCGCTGGCATCCGGGCGGGATATGGCACTAACGACGCGATGCGCCCTAATGCAGCACATCTCAACAAACCGGGTGGCTCGGCAATTATCTACTTATAAAACAATTACCAGGCAGCCATGCTTTATGTGACATGTCACTATTTGCGTTGCGCACGCACACGCCAACGCATGTATCTCAAGATTTTTCACCACTACGCGTCGATGCGAACAATGTCAGATCGTTCGTCGGCGGCGAGCGGCTCTTCCGTATCAAGTTGATGCTGCAGCACGGCGAGGTCGGCTTCCGAAGCATCGCCGCCTGAACGTGCGCGCTGGACGATGCGTTCGCGCAGGGTGGCGAGGGGGACGGGAAAATCGAGGATGCGAAACGCGACCTGGTGAGTGCGCGCCACGTCGCACAGCAGGTCGCGCTGCCAGCGCGCGGTGAAGGTGGCGTCGACGATCACGGGCCAGCCGGCGTCGAGGATGTGTCCTGCCAGGTGCGCCAGATGGTCGTAGGTGCGGCGGGTGGCGTCGGCCGCGTATAAGTTTTCTCCGACGCCGGAGCCGCTGCGCGCCTGGGCGTCGAGCCCGGCGAGGCGCTTGCGCTCGACGTCGGAGCGCAGGCGGATCGCACCCGGCGCCTGCATCAGTTTTCGGGTAACGGTGGTCTTGCCCGAACCCGACAGGCCGTGGGTGATGTCGAGGCGGACGGGCAGGGGGCGCGTCAGCGTAGTGGCCAGGCTCAGCAGCGCGCGTACTTCGGCGAGCGCTGCATCGCGCTCGGGGCCGGCGGTCTGCACGGTGCGAATGGCACTCACCTTGGCGCGTACCAGCGCGCGGTACACCGCGTAGTAGCGCAGCAGCGCCAGCCCCGCGAAATCGCCGGTCTGTTCCAGCCAGCCGTTGAGGAAGCGCCAGGCCCAGTCGGCATGGCCGCGCTGCAGCAGGTCCATGTAGCAGAACGCGACTTCGGACTGGATGTCGATCCAGCGCAGTTCGGGATTGAATTCGATGCAGTCGAACACCAGCAGCTGGCCGTCGACCCAGGCGAGGTTGCCGAGGTGGAGGTCGCCGTGGCATTCGCGCACGAAGCCTTCGCGCTTGCGCGCGGCCATCAGCGGCGTCAGGCGCGCATGCTCGGCCTCGCTCCAGCGCTGCAGGGCGTCGAGGCCTTGCCGATCGGCCGGGTCGTCGAGTCGCGGCGCGATCTGCGCAAAATTCTGTGCTATCGGCTGCCAGACTTTTTCCGGGCTGCCCCACGGGCTGTCTGCGGCGGCGCGCTTGCAGCCTTCCAGATGAAAGCGGGCAAGGGTGGCGGCGATGGCTTCGACGTGTTGCGCAGTCAGTCCGCCCTGGTCGTCGAGCCGGTCGAGTGTGGCGTCCGGCGGAAATTGGCGCATCTTCACCGCGTATTCGAAGGTCTCGCCGACCCCGTTGATGTGGGGGGCGGCCGGGGTGCCGGTGATGGGGACCACGTCGAGGTAGATGGCCGGCGCGAGCCGCCGGTTGAGCTGCACTTCGTCGCAGCAGGCGTGCAGGCGCTTGTCGAGGCTGCTGAAATCGAGGAAGCCAAGGTCCAGCGGCTTCTTGATTTTGTAGGCGAACTCGCCGGTGAGCAGCACCCAGGAGATATGGGTTTCGATCAGCCGGACCGGACCTGTCGCGTGGTCGTAGCAGGCCGGTTCATGCAGGCTGCGGATCAGTTCAGGCAAATCGTCCTTCAGTTCCGGCATCACGCAATGTCCGCTTCGGTTCGGTTGTGGGGATGGCAGCCGGATCACATTTTCGGGTGGCCTTCCTGCGCATACTCCCTTTCGCGTTTTTCCTGGCACACGATGCAGCGCTTGGCAGTCGGGTAGGCCTGCAGGCGGCTGAAGTCGATGTCATCCCCGCAGTCGGTGCACACCCCGTATTCCCCATTCTTGATGCGCTGGAACGCGGCCTCGATATCGCGCATGCCCTGTATATGGCGGTCCAGTATTGCCACATTGAAGTCCGACAGGGCGTTGGCCATCGATTCGTCGCCGGTGTCGCCGGGCTCGCTGTTGAGTAGATCGATGCGATGCTGGTCGCCCGAATTCTCCAGTTCATTGCGCACTTCGCGCAGCAGTGCCTGGTTCTCCTCGTTCAGCTTTTTGGCGAGCTGGTCAAGCTGGGATTGGGTAAGAACGGCCATCGAACCTCCTGGGTGGGCGTGATTGAATAAAGGCTTGCTTCACTCAGGATAGCAATCTCTCATTCAATGGAGGCAGAATTTTTGTGTCGGCATGTCGCGCCTTGAGGAAGGCCAGCGCTTCTGCTGCCGGCAGCGGCTTGCTGAACAAATACCCCTGCATGAAATCGCATTGGTGCGAGGCCAGGAAAAGACGCTGCGCCTCGGTCTCCACGCCTTCTGCGATCACAGCCAGGCCGAGGCTGTGCGCCAGGGCGATGGTGGCGGTGCAGATGGCGACGTCGTTGACGTCGGTTTCGATGTCTCGGACGAAGGATTGGTCGAGCTTGAGCGTGTGGATCGGCAGCAGCTTAAGATAGCTGAGCGATGAATAGCCGGTGCCGAAATCGTCGATCGACAGGCGCACGCCCAGGTCGCGCAGCGCCTTGAGCTGGCTGATGCTCGAATCGGGGTTGTGCATGGCGACGGATTCGGTGATTTCAAGCTCGAGGTCGGCGCCCGCCAGCCCGTGTTTTTCCAGCGCCTGCGCAACCTGTGTCAGCAGGGCGGGCGAGTGCAGCTGGTGCGCCGACAGGTTCACCGCCATGGTCACCCCCTGCAGCCCCGCATCCCGCCAGGTACGGCGCTGGCGGCAGGCTTCGTTGAGCACCCACTCGCCCAGCGGCAGGATCAGGCCGGTTTCCTCTGCGACCGGGATGAACACCGCCGGCGACACCAGGCCGTCGCGCGGATGGCGCCAGCGCACCAGCGCCTCGACCCCGATGATGCGGCCGTCGCGGCTGTCCAGCTGCGGCTGGTAGTGCAGCTCGAACTGGCTGATTTCCACCGCCATCCGCAAGTCGTGCTCCAGCATCAGCCGTTTCACCGCTGCCTGGTTCATCTCGGCGGTGAAGAACTGGACATTGTTGCGTCCCTGCGATTTGGCGTGATACATGGCGATGTCGGCATTTTTCATCAGCGTGTCGCTGTCCTCACCGTCGTTCGGGTACATGGCGAGGCCGATGCTCGCCGTCGAGCGCAGGATGTTCTCGCCGATGGGGTAGCGCTCGGCCAGCGCCTGCAGCAGCTTGTCCGCGACGCGGGCGGCCGCCGTGGCATCGTCCACTTCGGTCAATACCACCACGAATTCGTCGCCGCCCAGGCGGGCCACGATGTCGCTGTCGCGCACGTTGTCGCGCAGGCGGTATGCCACGTCCTTGAGCAGGGCGTCGCCCATGGCATGGCCCAGGGTGTCGTTGATGGTCTTGAAGCGGTCCAGGTCGAGGAAGACCACCGCCAGTGTGCGCTGTTCCCGATGCGCCATGGACAATGCCTGTTCCAGCTGGCTTTGCAGGCTGAAGCGATTGAGCAGGCCGGTCAGGGCATCGTGATAGGCCAATTGGCTGATTTGCGCCTCGGCCAGCTTGCGCTCGGTGATGTCCTGCACGGTGCCGGTGGAAAGAAGGGCCTTGCCCTGCGCGTCGTAGCGCGTCTCGCAGCGTTCGTTCACCCACTTGATGCGGCCGTCCGGCATGCGCAGGCGATGGGTGATTTCGTAGGGGGTGCGGGTCGCCAGCGAATGGGTATAGGTTTGATCGACCCACTCCCGGTCTTCCGGATGGACGGCGTTCAGGAAGGCCTCGTAGGTGGCGTCGAACGCCGTTTTGTCAATTTCGAAAAGGCTGAAAATCTCGTCCGACCAGGTCAGCTTGCCGCCCACCAGATCGAGCTCCCAGCTGCCGACCCGGGCGATGCGCTGCGCCTCGTTGAGGCGCTTCGCGCTTTCCTTGAGCGCGGCAACGGCGATGCTTTTTTCGGTCACATCGATGCCGATGCTGACCATGAACTCCATTTCGCCGTGCTCGTCGAGCAACAGGGCATTCGACCATTCGATCAGCCGCTTGGTGCCGTCGCGGGCAACCCAATAATTCGTATAGGTGTTGCGCAGGCTGTGGGGATTCCGGACGAGTGCGCAGTAGGCCTCTTCACGCACGGTTTTCCGTTCTTCAGGCGCCAGCAAGCAATCCCAGACGAACTTCCCTTCGACTTCTTCGAACGAATATTGGGTCAGTTCCTCGCAGGCGCGATTGAAGCGGCGGATGCGGCCCTCGCGATCGAGCACCACGATCAGGGCGCCGGCCTGGTCGAGAATCGCCTCCTGCATCGAGGAAATCGCGCGCAGCTCCCGCGAGCGCGCCTCCACCTGGGATTCAAGATCGTGGCGCGCTTCTGCCAGCGCATCCGTCATGTGGTTAAAGGCATGGCCCAGCCGGTCCAGTTCATCGATGCCCTCGCGCGGCGCGCGCGGCGTGAGATCGCCGGCGGCAATGCGGTCGGCCACCTGGGTCAGCTTCTGGATGGGGCGTGACAGGCCGCGTCCCAGAACGAAGGCCATGATGCCGGAGAGCACCAGGAACAGGGTCAGCGCAAGATAGCTGAGGCGACGCAATTTGGCGGCCGGCGCCAGCGCCTCGTCGGTGTCGATCTTCACCACCATGCCCCAGCCCACGGCCGGCAGATAGCGCCATGCCGCCACCCCCTCGATGCCGACATAGTCGCGAATGATGCCCTGGCCATGGTCGCCCGCCAGCGCCTTCTGCATCGGCAAGGCGG
>JAHJNP010000222.1 GCA_018820745.1 Gammaproteobacteria bacterium | reverse complement strand
GGTCAGGAGCGGAAGTTCAGACTGAGACAGACGACCGTCTCTTAGTCGGCCGAAGCCGCCCGTCCTGATACCCCCGCATCACGTCAGCTTAATGGGCAAGAGCAGTCAGTGAAGTTGGTCGCAGACGACGGAAACTTGATCGAGCAGGCGGGAGACGTGGGTCGACCCCATGAGGTTCGCGCCTAGTAGTTGAGGGAAAGAATCAGGAGCATAATCCGGAAGCCCTCAGTCTCCTTTTGCATAACGTAATAAAGAAACAGCCGGACCAACATCCATATAAGAATCAAGACGATAGACTAGAAAAATGCCTGTCTCTTTATTAAAAAACGTCCGGACCCATGCGTCTCTATATTAACTGTTAGGTTGCAGGAATAAACGGATGGTCACAGATTCAAACGATATCGTTGAAAAACTAATTGCTCAATCGCCGGGTAGGCGAACAACCAAGCTCGTTAGATTCTTGCTTAATGTCCTCTCTTCAACCCCAGTATTAGGTGGCGTGTTCAGCGCGACCGCAGCTGCTTGGTCTGAAAGTGAGCAAACAGACATTAACCAATTGACTGCACAGTTATTGAAAATCACCGACGAAAAAGTTGACTATCTCAAAAGCGATTTAGTCTCTATCACAAACCGGAGTCACGTTGTCGCGGGACACGTTACGTTTGAAACCAACGGCACAATTCGCATTGTTGAGGCTTCCGAAATATCCTCGCTCACCGATAACGGCAGGCTCGACTTCACCATCAATTTCACCCGACCATTTGCTGGTTACGTATTTAACTACTACGGCAGCGGTCCGGTGGCGTTGCAGAGCGTTTCACAAGCGCCGAGTGGGGTGAGGCTTGTGTTTCAAGAGCCCGCCCCGGAACGGGTAACTGTAGTGTTCTTCGAGCTGCAACCTAACCCGGCATTCGAGAGGGACGCGCCAAAAGCGGCGCGCCCCTCAATTTGAACGTTAGAGATCAAACTGACACATGCGCAAATTTGTTGAAGATGTTTTTGCTTTGGCTGCTCTAGTCGGAACTGAGGCTTGGTTTCTCAAAGGTTACTTTGCTGACCAACCCGACTTTGAGCCAGCTTTGGCTTTTCTTGCAGCGTTGGGAGTCGTACTCGCGAAAGACCCTATCCGCGCCAGATTTGTCGCCCCCAAAGAGGCGACTTCCACACATGACAAAGAGCTTTTTAAGGCGTTTACAGATTTGCTCCCGCCTAATCAGACCACCAGATTTTTCAAAGAGCATGACTTCGGTGGCTCGTTCTCAAAGTCCGATGTGGCTCCGCTGTATTCATTCGTCGAAACGTGGGACAGCGTGGACAAAGAGTTTCTTGACGAAGATCTAGAGAAGAAAAGGAAAGCCATTTACTCGCTTGCATCAGAACTAGCCAGTGAAATTGCCGGCCGTACAGTGCCGCTTAGGAGTGGTGACCTGATCTCTGTTTTTTCCGATCAGCAAAGGGCCACAGGTCAACCCAGGCCGGCATCTGTCATCGAAGACGCCAAGGT
The DNA here is from genome assembly GCA_018820745.1 of Gammaproteobacteria bacterium. GTDB lineage: Bacteria > Pseudomonadota > Gammaproteobacteria > Burkholderiales > Thiobacillaceae > Thiobacillus. The sequence continues at coordinate 5,988 of JAHJNP010000222.1, read as the reverse complement.
TCTCAACGAAAAGTCGTCGTTGTTTGTCCCAAAGTACGAAGAGTTTGTTCGCCTTTGCAAGGTCAAGCTGGAAAAATGATTTCTAACCCGGCGCTCAACCTCGCTCCCTCTGGTCGCTGGACGCTGCGCGATAAAGCCGCGCAGCGCCGGTTAGCTCTACGTTATGTGTAAAAGGAAATGAGTTTTGGAGCAGTTTGAAAGAGTTAATAGATACCTGAAACGAATTAATGCAATATATTCAGGTGTCTTTTCATCTACAGGGCATGATAAATACCAGTACGATGATGACGCAATTTCATTTTTTATACATTGCTACCATATAAGAGACTGGGTCATTCATTTAAACAAAGTTGGAATTAATGCGAGACAGGTAGATGATTTTATTAATCAACACTTGGCTCTTAAGATATGTGCAGATTTGGCAAATGGTTCCAAGCATTGCAGACTTACGAGAAATTTACGTACAACGGATCAACCGCATATTACATATAAAGAGCATCAAACATCTACATGGTTAACGGGCGATGGTGGCGGTGAAGTTATGGAGTCGAAATACAGTATTGCAGCCAACGCAGAACTATTTGACGCACTTGAACTTGCTACTGAATGTGTAACCTTATGGTCGAAATTTATAGATAACATGAAAACACATAACAAGGCGCTTCAGCCGACGCCAAAAAGCGGCGCGGCTGACCTTTAACGTTAGGCACCGACGCAATGCCCCACGAAATTTCTCCGCCGAAGGTCTTTCTCTCTTACTCATGGGAAGGTGATGCGCACAAAGAGTGGGTGCGTGCGCTAGCGGAGCGCCTTACTCAGAATGGCGTCAACGTAAGGCTTGACCAGTGGCACATCTCCCCCGGACAAAGTCTTACCCAGTTCATGGAGACGGAAGTCCAAACGTGTGAGTTTGTACTTGTAGTCTGTACAAAGGATTACTGCCGGAAGTCGCTTGCAAGAGTTGGTGGCGTTGGTTACGAGCAGCAGATCATCACAGGCAACATAGTTGCGGGCAAGCTACGCGAACATTTCATTCCAATAGTGCGGGATGGAGAGTTTGCCCCTGGGGCTGAGTGCTCCATTCCTCCCCAGTTCATGGGGGTCTACGCAGTCGATATGCGCGACGGAGTAGACCCAGATCAGTCCATTGAGATTTTGCTGAGAGCTATCTATCGTCAGCCGGCAGCAACCCAACCACCTATCGGCATGAGGCCCGTCTTTGCAAATGGCCTAGCCATTGACACCGAAGCGGAGAACTCTGAGGTCGAAGAGCTTCGATTGCCAGTATTGGAGATCGATGGGTGGCATCTTCGAAGCGGTGTAGCAAGCCATCATCAATGGCCAGAGACGTTTGACATTCCTGAAGAGAATGAACGCCACGGCCTAGTAAATGGGGACATAGTCAAGCTTCAGTTTGAAATCGCCCTTCCGGATGAGGATGAACCGTTTGGCGAGAGGATGTGGGTAATGGTGCGAGGCAAGTTTGGGCCGTACTTCATCGGTGAACTTAACAACATCCCTGCAACCTCAGAGGAGCAGGATCACCTAGTGGTTGGAGATCGTGTCGTGTTTTTGCCGGAACACATAATTTCGATTTATACACATGATGGCCTTGAGATTCAGATTGAAGACAATGCCTAACTCCTCATTGCACCGGACTGCCTTCGGCGGCCGGTGAACTCCAACGTTAGGCCTCATGAAAATAACGGAGCAACAATTAACGCGAGCGATTTACTCCCTATGGGATTTTCAGCAAGCGTTGTCTGCACTTACGTTTCTACTCGAGGATTGTGCGTTCGAGGAAAAATACGACAAAGTCACTTTGCGTCGCTTTCGCTGCTATGAGTCAAACCTAATCATTTCAATGGCAAGACCTTTTGAAACAACCAGAGGCGGAACAACGATTGGGTTAAGGGCGCTAGGAATCCAAATTCTAGATAGTGAAAAGGCATTAGTCGAAAAAGTGCTCGATCTGAGAAGAAAAATAATTGCTCATTCGGCAGAAGAAGAGATGCATTTCAGAGTAAGCACGTTTCCAGTTGATGGAGAAATGAAGTTTCCTAATTTCCAATTCAGCGAGGGGTTGCATCTCGAAGAAAGAGAGCTACTAGAACTAGAAACATTTTTGAGAAAGCTTATGTCAGAAATGGCGCATTTTTTCTTTAAGGTCGCTCAAGAGAACCCTGAGATGCTGAATAAATACAAACAGCCAGAGTCATTCCAAGTGCAAGATGGAAAGGCCTAACAAGGGGGTCAACAACGCTCACTATCGTTCGCTCGGACAGCCTACGCTGCGCTCCGGCTGCCGGTTACCAAAACGTTGAACGGTGCTTTGACTGCTTAGGGCCGAGGACCTGACATATGGGATGGTCAGCCTGGCCGGCAGCTTTGGCCGAGGATGCGACGGTGAGCTACCCAGCCAAGACCGGCAGGTCGTCGGCCGAAGCGGACAGCAGGTTCTGAGCCAATTTGGTCCGCTATGTGGCTGAGACCGGTCAACGATTTCGACCGGTCTGGCGATCATCCTTTTCCCAAAATCTTTAATCGATGTTCTGCGTACGTACGAGCTTGCCTCACCGCTCCCGCAAACTCTCGCTCGTCACCTGCATCAGCGGACTCAGGAAATACTCGATCACCCGCCGCTTACCCGTCTTGACCTCGACGGTGACCGCCATGCCGGGAGTCAGCCGCACCGTCTTGTTCTCCACGCGCAGCGTGTCCCTGGCGAGCTTCACCCGGGTCGAATAAATCAGCCCCAGCTTCTCGTCCTGGATCGCGTCGGATGACACCTGAGTGATGGTGCCACGCAAGGTGCCGTACTTGGTGAAGGGGAAGGTTTCCACTTTCACTTCGGCATCCTGCCCGGGGTTCACAAAGCCGATGTCCTTGTTCGGCAGCATCGCCTCGACTTCGAGCACATTGTCTTTGGGCACGATCACCATCAGGGGCTGGGCGGGCGTGACGACACCCCCCACGGTATGCACGGCGAGTTGCTGCACCGTGCCCGCCACCGGCGCGGTCATGTGCATCAGGCGGCCGCGCTGATCGGCCTTGATCAACTCCTGTTCCAACGAGGCGGCTTTCTGTGCGGCCAGATTGTGCTGATCCAGCAGTTGGCGGCGGGTTTCGGCGGTGAGGGTGGCTTGTTGCTGCTGCGCCTCGGCCAGGGCGGCCCGGATTTCCGCGACTTTGGAGCGGCTGCTGGCCAGATCCTGTTCCTGTTCGATGCGTACCTGCTCGCGTTCCAGATAACCGTGTTGGGAGATGAAGTTTTCTTTCACCAGCTTCTGGTAGTCCTGTGCGCGCTGGCGGGCAATGGGGGCGGTTTGTTCGAGCTTGACGACCTGGTCTTGTGTCGCCTGGAGCTCGGCCCGGCGGCGGGCAATCTCGGCCTGCAATTGCAGCTGGCGGGCCTGGTATTCCTGGTATTGACCCATTGTCTGACTTTGCTCGGCAAACAGGCGGGCCGCATCGACACCATCCAGCGGTTTCAGCTTAGGTGACGTGCCGCTTGCCAACGCCGTCAGCAGCGCTTGCGCACGAAGCGCTTCCAGACGCGCGGTCAGGGCTTCGTTGCCCAGCCGTTCGCTGTCGGCGGTGGTGGTGGTGGCATCGAGCTCGATCAGCACCTGCCCCAGTCGGACTTCCTGCCCGTCGCGCACATGGATGGCCTTGACCACGGCGGTCTCCATCGGCTGGATGAGCTTGGTGCGATCGTTGGGGATGATCTTGCCGACGGCGGTGGCCACTACGTCGATATGGCCGAAGGTCGCCCACAGCAGGGCAATCAGGGCGAAAGCCATGATGAGCCAGAGCGTAATGCGTGGCGCGGGGTGGACCGGCGTGTCGCGCAAGGCCAGCGCGGCGGGCAGGAACTGGGCTTCGTGGGGTTGCAGCGCGGGGGTGTCGGTTTCTTTGCGCTGCGACCAGGCGTGGCGAAAGATTTTGGCGTAACGCTTGAAGAGATCGGCTAGGGCGTGGCGTTTCATTTCGGTCGATCTCAGGCGTGCTGCAGGCGATGTAGGCGGGAATAATGCCCCGCCTCGTGTTGCAGCAACTCGGCGTGGGTTCCTGCTTCGACGATCTGGCCGTGATCCATCACCAGGATGCGGTTGGCATGGCGCACGGCCGACAGGCGATGGGCGATGACAATGACCGTGCGGCCCTGGCAGATTGCGCTCATGTTCTGCTGGATGATGCGTTCGGACTCGTAATCCAGCGCGCTGGTGGCTTCGTCGAAGATGAGGATGCGCGGCTCGCTCATCAGGGCGCGGGCGATGGCGATACGCTGACGCTGGCCGCCGGACAGGGTCGATCCGTGCTCGCCAACCAGGGTGTCGTAGGCTTCGGGCAGTTCCAGAATAAACTCATGCGCCCCGGCCAGCTTGGCCGCCTGGATGACTTGCTCCAGTGGCGCGCCGGGATCGGCCAGCGCGATGTTCTCCCGCAACGTCCGGTTGAACAGCACGTTCTCCTGCAACACCACGCCGATCTGGCGGCGCAGGCTGGCGGCATCGACCAGGGTCAAATCCATCCCGTCGATCAGCACGCGGCCGCGTTCCGGCACATAGAGGCGTTGGATCAGCTTGGTCAGCGTGCTTTTGCCGGAGCCGGAGCGGCCGACGATGCCGATGACTTCACCGGGCGCAATGTCCAGGCTGATGCCTTTGAGCACTTCAGGCGTGTCGGGACGGTAGCGGAAGTTGACCTGGTCGAAGCTGATCCGCCCAGCAATCGGCGGCAGGCTGCTCTTGGCGCCGGCCGCTTCGGTCGGGGCGTTGAGGATGTCGCCCAGGCGCTGGACGGAAATGCCGGTCTGCTGGAAATCGGTCCACAGCTGGGCCAGCCGCATGATCGGTTGTGCCACCCTTCCCGCCAGCATGTTGAAGGCGATGAGCTGGCCGACGGTGAGCTGGCCTTCGATCACCAGCTTGGCGCCCAGCCACAGGGTGCCCACGGTGACGAGCTTGCCCACCAGATTGGTGCTTTCATGCGCCAGGGTCGAGAGCGTGGCAGACTTGAAACCGGCCGACACATAGCTTGCCAGCTGGGCGTCCCAGCGACGCTGCATCTGCGGCTCGACCGCCATGCTCTTCAGGGTGTCGATGCCGGACACGGTTTCGACCAGAAAGGCCTGGTTCTCGGCGCCGCGGTTGAACTTCTCGTGCAACCGCGCGCGCAAGAGCGGGGTGACCAGCAGTGCAATGACGAAGTACAGCGGCAGGGACGCCAGCACCACCAGCGTGAGCCAGCCGCTGTAGAACAGCATCACGGCGATGAACACGACCGAGAACAAGACGTCGAGCACGACGGTGATCGAGTTGCCAGTGAGGAAGGCGCGGATGTTCTCCAGTTCCCTGACACGGGCGACCGAATCGCCGACGCGGCGTGCCTGGAAGTAGCCCAGCGGTAAGTGCAGCAGATGGCGGAACAACCTCGCCCCGAGTTCGACGTCGATGCGGCTGGTGGTGTGGGCGAAGACGTAGCTGCGCAGGCCTGACAGCGCCACTTCGAAGATCGACACCACCAGCAGGCCAACGGCGATGACGTCGAGCGTCGTCAGTCCCCGATGCACCAGCACCTTGTCCATCACCACTTGGAAGAACAGGGGGGTGACGAGGGCGAACAGGTTGAGTACGAACGACACCAGCAGCACTTCGTAGAGCAGCTTGCGGTATTTGACGACGGCGGGAATGAACCAGGAAAAGTCGAACTTCGCCATCTCGCCGATCATCGAGGCGCGCGAGGTGAAGAGGATGAGTTCGCCGGACCAGCGGGACAGCAGTTGGTCACGCGACACGACCTCGGGCCGCTCGACCTTGGGGTCGTGGATCAGGGCCTTGTCGGCATCGAAGCGGGCGAGGATGAAGTAGCCGCCTGAGCTGTCCACGGCCATGGCGGGAAGCGGGGTACGGTCGAGGCGATCGATAGTGGTCTTGACCGGCTTGGCCTGCAGGCCAAGGTGCTTGGCGGCGAGCAGGATTTCGG
>JAHJNP010000221.1 GCA_018820745.1 Gammaproteobacteria bacterium | reverse complement strand
TGCAACGACGAGTGACAAAGGCAGGCGCGCGACCAGGCGTATCAGCGGGCGCGTAGCGGACTTAACCTGATGGTGAATATGATCGAAGGCGAAAAAGCCAATATTCATGCGGAATGCCATACGTTTATAAGCGGTCAACTACGATTTTTAGGTTCACTCGTCTTTCGGGTGTTTGGCGTCTTCGGCGACGGCCGCATCGATCAGTTGGCTGAGCTCAATGCCGCGTTCGACCGAGCGGTCGTAGACGAAGCTGAGTTTGGGCACCACGCGCAACTGCATGCGGCGCGACAACTGCGTACGCAGAAAGCCGCTGGCGCGCTGCAGGCCCAGCAGGCAGGCGGCATGCTCGGCTTCGCCGCCCAGGGTGGTGAAGTAGACCTTGGCAAACTCCATGTCGCGGTTGACCTCCACCTCGGTGATGGTCAGCATGCCGACGCGTGGATCCTTCACTTCCTGCCGGATCAACTCCGGCAGTTCGCGCTGAATCTGGTCGGCGACCCGACGGGCGCGCGGAAAATCCTTTGGCATTACAGGCTACGCGCGAATTCCACGACCTCGAACACTTCGAGCAAATCACCTTCCTGGATGTCGTTGAAGTTCTTGATGGAGAGGCCGCACTCGAAGTTGGCCTTGACTTCCTTGACGTCATCCTTGAAGCGCTTGAGCGAATCGAGCTCGCCCTCATGGATCACCACGTTGTTGCGCAGGATGCGCACACCGGCGTTGCGTTTGATCACGCCATCGGTCACGTAGCAGCCGGCAATGGTGCCGACCTTGGAGACGTGGAAGACCTGGCGGACTTCCACGCTGCCGATGACGCTTTCCCGCTTTTCGTGCGCCAGCATGCCGGACAGCGCGGCCTTCACCTCATCCACCGCTTCGTAGATGATGTTGTAGTAGCGGATATCCACGCCGCTGGATTCGGCCAGCTTGCGGGCGGCCGCATCGGCACGCACGTTGAAGCCGATCAGCACCGCCTTGGAGGCGAGTGCCAGGTTGACGTCGGACTCGGTGATCGCACCCACTGCACTGTGGATGATGTTGACCTTGACCTCGTCGGTCGACAGCTTGGCCAGCGCGTGCGCCAGGCCCTCGTAAGAACCCTGCATGTCGGCCTTGAGGATGATGGGCAGTTGCTGGACTTCGCCCGCACCCATCTGCCCGAACATCGATTCCAGCTTGGCAGCCTGCTTTTTGGCGAGTTGCACGTCGCGGAACTTGCCCTGGCGGAACAGCGCGATTTCGCGCGCCTTGCGCTCGTCGGGCAGCACCATCATGTCCTCGCCGGCACGCGGCACGTCGGACAGACCCTGGATTTCAACCGGGATCGAGGGACCGGCTTCGGTGACGACCTTGCCCGACTCGTCGAGCATGGCGCGCACGCGGCCGAAAGCCTGGCCGGCCAGCACCATGTCGCCGCGGCGCAGGGTGCCGGATTGCACCAGCAGTGTGGTGACCGGGCCCTTGCCCTTGTCCAGGCGGGCTTCGATGACGAGGCCTTTGGCCGGTCCTTCTGCGGCCGCCTGCAGTTCCAGCACTTCGGCCTGCAGCAGAATGGCGTCGAGCAGGCCGTCGATGTTGGTATTGGCCTTGGCCGATACTTCGATGAACTGGGTGTCGCCGCCCCATTCCTCGGGGGTGACGCCCTGTGCGACGAGCTCCTGACGGATGCGTTCGGGGCTTGCATCGGGCTTGTCGATCTTGTTGATGGCCACCACCAGCGGCACGCCTGCTGCCTTGGCATGGTGGATGGCTTCGATGGTCTGCGGCATCACGCCGTCGTCCGCCGCCACCACCAGCACCACGATGTCGGTCGCTTTCGCGCCGCGTGCCCGCATCGCGGTAAACGCTTCGTGGCCCGGGGTGTCGAGGAAGGTGATGACGCCTTTTTCGGTTTCGACGTGATAGGCGCCGATGTGCTGGGTGATGCCGCCGGCTTCGCCGCTGGCCACCCGGGTGCGCCGGATGGTGTCGAGCAGCGAGGTCTTGCCGTGGTCGACGTGACCCATCACCGTGACCACCGGCGGGCGGGGGCGCATGAGCACTTCGCCGGTAAAGCCGGTGTCGATGTAGGCTTCCGGCGTATCGAGCGCGGCAGGCTTGGCGATGTGGCCCATTTCCTCAACCAGGATGATCGCGGTTTCCTGATCGAGCACCTGGTTGATGGTCACCATGCTGCCCAGTTTCATCAGGGCCTTGATGACCTCGGCCGCTTTCACCGACATCTTGTGGGCAAGCTCGGCCACGGTGATGGTTTCGGGCACCAGCACCTCACGCACGATCGGCTCGGTCGGCGCCACGAAGGTGGTTTCCTCATGGCCGGATCTGGATTTGCCCTTACGGCCACGCCAGCCGGCGTCGGGCGCCGCGCCGCCGCGGGTCTTGAGTCCGCCCTTGCGCTTTGCTGCATCGTCTTTCCAGGTGCCGCCAGCTTTCTTGTCCGGGCCTTTGGCGCCTTTGGCGGCAGCCGGCTTGTCGGGCTTGTGCAGGGTTTTTGCGGTGGGTGCAGCGGGCGCGGGCGGTGCAGCGGCTTTTTCCGCTGCTGCAATCTTGGCGGCTTCGCGCGCGGCTTCAGCCTGCTTGCGCAAGGCCTCGCGTTCGATGCGGGCCTTGGCGTCCGAGGCCTGGCGTTCCTGCAGTGCCAGGTGGCGGCGCGTTTCTTCTGCGCGCACCTTGACTTCGGCCTCGTTCAGGATTGAGGCTTTTTTGATGCGAGTGGTTTTCTTCACTGCCGGGGCGGCTTCTGCTGCGGGTTCCACAGCCCCCTCAAGCGGCGCGGGCGCAGCCTCGGCGGTTACGATGGGTTCCACCACAGCGGGTTCGGCGGCGACGGGTTCAATCGCAGCAGGTTCGGCGGCGACCGGCTCGACCTCTGCAGGCTTGGCTTTGGCAGGCTTGGCCTTGGCAGGTTTCGCAGCAACCGGCTCGGCGACAGGCGCTTCAATCTCGGCCTCGACCACCGGCTGAGCCTGTTCCTCGATCAGCGGCGCGGGTTCGACTTCTGGTACGGGCTCCGCCACGGGCTGGGCTTCGGCCGTCAGCGCAGCGGCATCGCGCTTGACGTAGGTGCGAGACTTGCGCACTTCCACCTGAATGGTGCGCGACTTGCCGGTGCTGTCCGTCTTGCGGATTTCACCGGTCTGCTTGCGCGTGATGGTGATCTTGGTTTTTCCAGCCTCGGCGGCGCCGCCGTGCATTTTGCGCAGATAGTCGAGCAAATGCGCTTTATCCGCTTCGGTTACGGGATCGACGACATCATTTTTGCTGACGCCTGCCGCCTTCAACTGTTCAAGCAACAGATGGGGCGGAAGTTTCAGTTCCTGGGCAAATTGTTCTACGTTCATGCAGTCCTCTTGGCGTATCAGCCTTGGGCGAACCAGGGCGCGCGTGCGGCCATGATCAATTGTTTGGCGCGTTCGGCATCCATGGCGGATATATCGATCAGTTCATCGACTGCAAGTTCCGCCAGGTCCTCGGTGGTGTGGATGCCCTTGCTGGCAAGCGTGCGTGCGGTTTCGGCGTCCATGCCCTCGAGCGACAGCAGGTCGCCTGCGGAGGCTTCGACCTGTTCCTCGCCGACGATGGCTGCGGTCAGCAACGCGTTGCGGGCACGGTTGCGCAGCTCGTTGACCAGGTCTTCGTCAAACGCCTCGATCTCGAGCATTTCGTTCAGCGGGACGTAAGCGACTTCTTCCAGCGTGGAGAAGCCTTCGTCAACCAGAATCTGGGCGACTTCCTCGTCCACATCGAGTTTCTCGACGAAGAGTGCGAGGGTCTTGCCGCTTTCGCTAGACTGTTTTTCTTCTGCCGCTTCGCGCGACATGATGTTGAGTTCCCAGCCGGTCAGTTCAGACGCGAGGCGCACGTTCTGGCCGCCACGGCCGATCGCCATCGCCAGCTGTTCCTCGTCCACCACCACGTCCATGCTGTGCTTGTCTTCGTCGACCACGATGGAGCTGACTTCGGCCGGTGCCAGCGCATTGATGACGTACTGCGCAGGATCGGCCGACCAGTGGATGATGTCGACACGCTCGCCGGCCAGTTCGTTGGTCACCGAGGTGACGCGCGAACCGCGCATGCCGATGCAGGTGCCGATCGGGTCG
>JAHJNP010000220.1 GCA_018820745.1 Gammaproteobacteria bacterium | reverse complement strand
CGGCCATGCCCAGGGAGAGCAGCATGCCCGCCACATCCTGCAGCGGCGTGTGCCTGCGGCGGCGTTCGTCCCAGCTGCGACCCGGCTCCCCGCCGTAGTTGGCGATCAGGAAATCGTTGCTCACCAGCCAGGCCTGGCCGAGGTGATAGTTGCCGTGACAGCGCGTCTTCATCGCATCCAGCCGCACCCCGGACGCCCGCAGGATGCGCCGGTAGAGCCGCGGGCGCGCCGCGCGCAGGCTGCGGGCGTGGCTCTGCGTCGCATCGGACAAACGCGGCAGGGCCTGCTCCAGCAGCTCGAACATCTTCTCCATCTCGTGCCGCGCCGTGTTGACCCAGTCGACGATATCGGCCGCGCTGACGGGCTCGCTGCCAAAGGCGCCTGCTTCGTCGGGCAGGGCCAGCGCCTGGTGGAATTGCGCCGTGCGCAGCGCGAGTGTCTTCATCAGCGCCAGGTAGGCGGCGTGGCGGGCATCCGGCGGCGGCTCGGGACTGACGCGGCACGCATCCAGATGGCGTTCCAGATAGTCCAGCGTGTAGTGCCAGGCGTCGCCCTGGTTTTTCGCATAGCACTCGAGGATCGCCAGCGTCGAACGTTCTCCTTGCGGGTTTGCGAATTCAACCGTGCCGGCCAGTTGCGGCACGTGGGGAAACTTCGCCGTCATGGTCAGGAAACGCGATATTTCAAGTTCGGGATGCGTCCCTTCCAGCAGCCAGCGATAGCTCTTCAGCACCAGCCGGTCGTCGAGGTTTACCCGCAGGCGCCCGTGTTCGGAAACCTCGTGCGTGATGACCTCGGAGCCGACCGGACAGGCAAAACCCGGGTAGGCGTCGGTCGCGCTGAACAGCATCGAGCCCTCGCCAAAGTCGAGCGTCTCGCCGCGTTCCATCGCCGCCACCACGGCGCAGCAGAAGCGGTCGTCCCAGAAGGCATCGAACAGCACGCCGACCCGCGCACGCCGCCGCACCTTGGCCAGCGTGGCGTGCAGCAGGGCAGCGACGCGGCTTTCGTCCTCGTCCTCCCAGGCCAGCGCCAGCGGAATGGCGTAGCGATGGATTTCGCCTCCGGCAAGCGTGACCGCGACCGTGGCCAGCAGCCAGCTGCCGGACTCGGTGGACCATTCGCGCATCATGCTGAACTCGTACTTCTCCACCACGGCATCCCGGTCGACGAACCACGGCCGTCCCCGGAAGTAGCCTGGAATCACCAGCCGCTCGAGTTGCTCGCGTGCGCGCCGCGCCATCAGCGGGTTCACCCCCTCGCCGTCTTCCGCACGCGCGAACAGCGTGTGCCAGCCGCTGTCCACCAGTACCAGCACCGGCAGGTCCGGCGGCACCGGACGCTCCTCGTGCCAGGCCGGTGCCTCGACGTCGGTCGCCAGGCGGAAGGAATAGAAGCCATGGCTGCTGAGGGTGAGCAGATAGGGCAGATCGCCGATCGGCGGAAACCGGCTGCGGCCCATCAGTTCCACCGGCACCCGCTGCCTGAAAGCGGACAGGTCCAGTTCCACTGCCTGCGGCGCGCGCGACAGGTTGGCCACGCACAGGATCGCCTCGCCCTCGTGCTCGCGCAGATAGGCGAGGATCTTGCGGTTTCCGGGCCGCAAAAAGCGCAGCGTGCCGCGACCGAAGGCCCGGTGCGCGCGGCGCATGGCGATCAGGCGCCGGGTCCAGTTGAGCAGCGAGGACGGATTACGATGCTGCGCCTCGACGTTGACCGCGCCGAAGCCGTAGACCGGATCGTCGATCGAGGGCAGGAAAAGCCGCGCCGGATCGGCGGCGGAAAACCCGCCGTTCTCCCCCCCGTTCCACTGCATCGGCGTGCGCACGCCGTTGCGGTCGCCAAGCAGAATGTTGTCGCCCATGCCGATTTCGTCGCCGTAATAGAGGATCGGCGAACCCGGCATCGTCATCAGCAGCAGATTCATCAGCTCGATGCGGTGGCGGTCGTTTTCCAGCAGCGGGGCCAGCCGGCGGCGGATGCCGAGGTTGAGGCGCGCCTGCAGGTCGCTGGCATAGGTCTGGTAGAGATAGTCGCGCTCGCGGTCGGTCACCATTTCCAGCGTCAGCTCGTCGTGATTGCGCAGGAACACCGCCCACTGGCAGCTGTCAGGGATGTCCGGCGTCTGCTCCATGATCTCGACGATCGGGTGGCGGTCCTCCTGTGCGATCGCCATGTACATGCGCGGCATCAGCGGGAAGTGATAGGCCATGTGGCATTCGTCGCCGTCGCCGAAATACTCGCGCACGTCCTCCGGCCACTGGTTCGCCTCCGCCAGGAACATGCGGTTGCTGTAGTGCCGGTCGAGTTCGGCGCGCATCTGCCGGATCACCGCATGCGTCTCCGCCAGGTTCTCGTTGTTGGTGCCCTCGCGCTCGCACAGGTAGGGCACCGCATCCAGCCGCATGCCGTCGACCCCGGCATCGAACCAGAAGCGCATCGCTTTCATCAGCGCCTTGAACACATGCGGATGGGCGAAGTTGAGGTCGGGCTGGTGGGAGAAGAAGCGGTGCCAGTAAAAGGCCTGCGCGGCCTCGTCCCAGGTCCAGTTGGATTTTTCCGTATCGCTGAAAATGATGCGCGTGCCGGCGTACTTCGCATCGCTGTCGCTCCACACGTAGTAGTCGCGCTTGACCGATCCCGGCGGCGCACGGCGCGCCGCCTGGAACCAGGGATGCTGGTCCGAGGTGTGGTTGATCACCAGCTCGGTGATCACGCGCAGGTCGCGGCGGTGGGCTTCGTCGATGAAGCGGCGGAAGTCCGCCATCTCGCCGAAGCTGGGATGGACGTTGTGATAGTCGGAAATGTCATAGCCGTCGTCGCGTCCCGGCGACGGGTAGAACGGCAGCAGCCAGAGCGTGTTCACCCCCAGTTCCTGCAGGTAATCGAGCCTGGCGATCAGCCCGGGAAAGTCGCCTACGCCATCCTCGTTGCCGTCGAAAAAGGCCTTGACGTGCAACTCATAGATGATCGCATCCTTGTACCAGAGCGGGTCTTCTTCCATAGGCTCCTGCATTCCACGTTGAAGTGCCCGGCATCCAGGCCAACTGCCGGACGGTTGGTTGGCTATGTTTAAGGATAGATGCTAATGCCGTCTTTCAATGGGAACTCGCGCGCACTGCGGCAGTGTCGTGCTGCCCTCCGAACGGCAGCAAGGGGTCTGCCTATACTGCAGTCAGGATTTCAGCGAGCGCTCATCACCATGGACATCAGCTTCTACGGGGCCACGCAAGAAGTCACCGGTTCCTGCTTTCTGCTGCGGGTGGGTGGGCAGCGGATACTGGTGGAATGCGGCCTGATCCAGGGCAGCAGCGAGCATGAGCGGCACAATCGCGACCCTTTTCCGTTCGCGCCACGCGAGATCGATGCGGTGGTGCTGACCCATGCCCACCTGGACCATTCCGGGCGGCTGCCCCTGCTGGTGAAGCAGGGCTATGCCGGCGCCATCTTCACCCACCGGGCCACCGTCGATCTGTGCGCCATCATGCTGGAAGACGCGGCCTATCTGAACGAAAAGTTCGCTGAACGGGAAAACCGCCGGAACCCGAACGAGGATCAGGCCGAGATCACGCCGCTCTATACCCGTGACGATGCGCGTGCGACCCAAAACCTGTTCGTGCCCATGGAATACGGCGTCCGCACCGAAATCGGCAAGGGGGTCTGGCTGACGTTGCGGGATGCCGGCCACATCCTCGGCTCGGCCACGGCAGAACTGGATCTCAGCGAAGGCGACCAGCGCCGCAAGCTGGTCTTCAGCGGCGATCTGGGACATCGGGGCGCCCCCATCCTGCGCGACCCCCAGCCGGTCGAAGAAGCCGACCTGGTGGTGATGGAGAGCACCTACGGCGATCGTCTGCACCGGCCCTGGGAAGCAACCTGGCAGGAAATGGGCGAGATACTTTCCGGCGCGAAGAGCGGCCAGGGCAACATCCTGGTGCCCGCCTTCACCGTCGGCCGCACCCAGGAACTGCTCTATGTGTTCAGCCGTCATTTCGAGGAATGGGGGCTGGGGGATTGGCGGATCTTCCTGGACAGCCCCATGGCCATCAAGGCCACCGAAGTCTACGATCATCATGCCAGGGTCTACGATGAACGCGCCCGCCAGTGGCACGCCGGCAGCCGGGAGCCTTTCCAGCTGCCCAACCTCACCCTGAGCCAGACCGGGGACGACTCGATGCAGATCAACGAGATCCACTCGGGCGCCATCGTCATCGCCGGCAGCGGAATGTGCACCGGCGGCCGCATCATGCACCACCTCAAGCGCAACCTCTGGCGGGAGAACGCCCACGTCATGATCGTCGGTTTCCAGGCCCGGGGAACGCTCGGCCGGGCGCTGGTCGATGGTGCAAAAAACATCCGTCTGTGGGGCGAGGAAATCGAGGTGAAGGCGCACATCCACACCGTGGGCGGACTGTCCGCCCACGCCGACCAGGAGGGTCTGGTGCAGTGGTATCGCCAGATCAAAGGCCGCCCGCACGTCGTCCTGGTGCATGGCGAACCAGAGGCCATGAACCAGCTGGAACAGCGTCTGGTAAGCGAATTGCAGGCAAAAGTCAGCCAGGCGGTATTCAGGCAGACGATGGCGTTATGACATGCAAGCCGGGACGGGATCATGAGGCAACTCCGTAAATTCCGCGACCTGAAGGACTATGTGCTGCTCGCCCGCGACGGCGAGATCGGCCGGATCGAACAGGTTTATTTCGACGACCAGCAATGGGACGTTCGCTATTTTGTGGTTCACACGGGCGGCTGGCTGCTCGGGCGCGACGTGCTGATCGCACCGCGTGCGGTGGCCGGCGTGGATGATGAGAACAAACATATCG
>JAHJNP010000219.1 GCA_018820745.1 Gammaproteobacteria bacterium | reverse complement strand
GGCGGAGGCGCATCGGGCTCATGGTGAATTTCAAGCGTTGGCTCAAACACATGTTCATGCCGCCGTGGGCGTGGCGGCGCGCGTTTCCGCAGGCCACGCTCGACGCCATCGAGGCCGCGATCGGTGCCGGCGAAACCGCCCACGGTGGCGAAGTCCGCTTCGCCATCGAGAACAGCCTGCCCGGCATCCTGGCCTGGCGCGGCATCAGCGGCCGCGAACGCGCGATCGAGATGTTCTCCAACCTGCGCGTGTGGGACACCGAACACAACAGCGGTGTGCTGATCTATCTGCTGCTGGCCGACCACGACATCGAAATCGTCGCCGACCGCGGTATCGCCGCGCAGGTGGACCCGGCCGCCTGGGAGGCGGTGGCGCAGACGATGGAAGCGGCGTTCAGGCAGGGCGACTTCGAGCGCGGCGCGCTGGACGGCATCCAGCAAATTAGTGTGCTGCTGGCGGCGCATTTCCCGCCGTCCGGGCATAATCCGGACGAGCTGGCGAATCGGCCGGTCATTCTGGGGAGATGAGATGCAGGCGTATGTCGTGTGGTGGGTTCTGGCGGCGGTGCTGGTGGGCGTGGAGCTCACCAGCGGCACGTTCTATCTGCTGGTGTATGGCCTGGCGGCCGCGGCAGCAGGCGTGGCCGCCTGGCTCGGCGCCGGTTTGTTCATGCAGTTGCTGACGGCAGGCGTCATCGCCACGCTGGGCACCCTGGCACTGCGTCACTGGAAGCGGAGCACATCGCATCCCGAATCCTCGCTGCAGAACATGGACATCGGCCAGAGCGTATCGGTCGAATCCTGGCAGGGCGGTCGCGGCCAGGTCAAATACCGCGGTGCGCTGTGGGATGCCGAGGCCGAGTCGGCCGGCGTCGACAGCACGCATCCGCTGGTCATTCGTGCCGTCAAGGGGAATACGCTGATCCTGGGCAATTGAAACCGGGACGGCGCAACACGCTGATTCTGGACAACCCGGACAGCGCAATACTTAAATCAAAGGGAGAAAAAACAATGGACATTGTCGCACTCGTCATTCTGATTGTTATCGCTATCGTCGTCGCCAAGGGCGTGCGCGTCGTCCCGCAGCAAAACGCCTGGGTGGTCGAACGCCTCGGCAAGTTCCACGCCGTGCTCGACCCCGGCCTCAACCTGGTCATCCCCTTCATCGACACCGTCGCCTACAAGCATTCGCTGAAGGAAATCCCGCTCGACGTGCCGAGCCAGATCTGCATCACCCGCGACAACACCCAGCTGGCGGTCGACGGCATCCTCTACTTCCAGGTCACCGACCCCAAGATGGCGTCGTACGGCGCGAGCGACTACATCGATGCCATCTCGCAGCTGGCGCAGACCACCCTGCGCTCGATGATCGGCCGCATGGAAATGGACCGCACCTTCGAAGAGCGCGACGACATCAACCGCGGCGTGGTGCTGGCGCTGAATGAGGCTTCGACCAACTGGGGCGTCAAGGTGCTGCGCTACGAGATCAAGGACCTGACCCCGCCGAAGGAAATCCTTCACGCCATGCAGCGGCAGATCACCGCCGAGCGCGAAAAGCGCGCGCTCATCGCATCCAGCGAAGGCCGCATGCAGGAACAGATCAACATCGCCACCGGCGCGCGCAATGCGGCGATCCAGGAATCCGAAGGCGAGATGCAGGCGGCGATCAACGTCGCCCAGGGCGAGGCCGAAGCGATCAAAGCCATTGCCGCCGCCAACGCTGAAGCCATCGCCCGCGTCGCGCGTGCCGTCGAACTGCCCGGCGGCACGCAAGCGGTGAACCTCAAGGTCGCCGAAAAATACGTCGAAGCCTTCGCCGGCATCGCCAAGGCCGGCAACACCCTGATCGTGCCGTCCAACATGGCGGACATCAGCACGCTGATCGCGGGGGCGATGAGCGTGGTGAAGTCGAGTGGGGCGGGCGCGCAGTAAACAAACCTGAAGTCCTGAGGCTTAGCTCATAACTGACAAAGATCCGTGCATCCTTGGCGGTAGCGGGTGCGAAAGATATACAACCCTTTCTCGTGGGGACTTGCCCCGGCTTGCCGGGGCAAGCTCAATGGCTGCGTCCAGCAACTTTGCCCTAACCGATCCTAAGCGGAAGCCCCGACAGTTTTCGCTAACGTCTCATGTTTGGCCAAAGGCGAGACAAATCACTCATGTCCGTTGTGCAACCAAGCCCAGTCATAAGCCGCTAGACGGCGCCGAACGGCCTCTTCCATCTTTTCGAATGTGTGCTCCCACCCGAAGCGGTCTAGTGCATTTTTTGAAAGAAGCGGGAATATCGTGTCCGACCCCATATCCCGCACTAGGTAGGCTTTGGGCTGATGAAGGCTGCGAGGCGACCATGCAAGTTGTTGTAAGCTTGTTAGCGCTGAATTTGACCGGCAAAAACTAACAAAAGGGGGATGGGGTATGGCGCTAATCAAGTGCAAGGAATGTGGTGCGGAGGTAAGCTCAAAAGCAGAAACGTGCCCAAAGTGCGGAGCTAGAGTCGCGGAAAAGCCCATGGGATGCGGCACGCTTATTGGGGTGGCATTCTTGGGCGTTATCATCATCTTGATATTTTCGAGCATATTTTCTTCGCCTGTGACCTCGTCAAGGCCCTCGAGCGACGCGTCAGCGGCCACAGCATCTGTAGGGACACAAAGTCTGCCGGGTTCGCAGTGGTCCTACTATCAAAACAGTGATGACATGGGGAAAGGCACTGTTTATAGGGCTTACGTGTCGAGCACCAATACGGTTAATTTTGACTTTCCTTACTCAGGTGAGCAACACGCAACACTATCACTTAGAACTCACCCCCGATGGGGAAAGGATCTGTTCTTCAGAATCGAGAAGGGCCAATTGCTCTGTAATTCTTACGATGGCTGTAATGTATTAATTAGATTTGACGACGGGCCAGCGTTGACCTTTTCGGCAATTGAGCCAGAAGACAATAGTTCCGAGGTGATCTTTATCCAGAACTATGGTCGCTTTGTAGAGAATATGTTGAAAGCTAAGCGTGTACGGATCGCGGTGAATGTTTACCAAGAAGGTGCTCCTACTTTTGAGTTCGACGTAAGTGACTTCGATCAAGCCAAATACAAGCCAAAAACGTAGCCGAGGTCTCAAGTTCTGGCTATCCGCGTATCCACGCCGCCCGAAGCCCCGGCGCGCAGCACGGGGTCACAGCACGGGGTCACAGCACGGGGTCACAGCACGGGGTCAGGTCCACAGCACGGGGTCACACAGCACGGGGTCAGGTCTATTCCAGTAGCATTGGGCGAACAATCTGGCTGTTGTGACTGACCGACCGTTCTGGTGAATAACTGTTGGGCATAAAGGAAAAAAAATGAGGGACGAAGATACTGTCATTCGCGCCGAGCACGTGTTCAAGAAGTTCATCTGGCGCAGCACCATCGAGGTTGGCGAAGCACTCGAGAGGTCCACGACCTGGACTATTGGAGGCGTCGCTGCAATCGTGGCTGTGGTGGTAAGCAACCTGGATTCCGTAGCAAAGATATCCTCGCTCGATGGCATCAAAACGTCGGTTGTCCTATTTACCCTTTCGCTTCTATTTGGCGCACTGAGCAAGCAAGTCGGCATGGCTGTTGTCGCTGGTGTAAATACTCTCAAAGAAACCGAGGCCCTGCTCAATTCCGAGGCCGGTCAGCGGTTAATAAACCAGATGACCATTGAGCCAAGGCAGCTAGCTCAAGAGTTGGCAGAACCCTTTCTTTGGCCATTGTCCACGTTTGTGCGAAAGGGGGGCGAACGTGGCCTCGTGGACTACGTCTCGGGTGACAAGCGCTTTGTGAGAATGTTCTGTTTTCAGATAGCCTTCAATGCGTTGCATGTTGTGCTTGCCGTCGCTGCGTTGTTTGCAATTGGTCTCTCAATTTAGTGCGCAGCAACAATGCCATGAACGCGACTTTGGGGTGAGCAATTAGCCGATATGCCTTTTTCTGCGCTATTCAAGGTGTTCTCAAAGAGAACAGCTACGCAATCAAAACTCGCAAAGCCACTAACGGAGTCGTTTCGCACCAGGGTCTTTATGCGTTGCCGAGACCTGTTCGATGGAAGCAACTTCTGGCACGAAATCCATTCAAAGCTGACATATCTCCACGGCCGATCACGTCTTTCAAACACCAAGACCGACTCCCCAATGATCGATGCCATAGCGTTCTTAAGTGGCTGCGATGATGTGCACTTCCTGGACTTTCTTGAGTATATCTTTCCCACGCAAGCGTACTTCCATGCGGCTAGTAGAGGCAATCTTGTCGAAGACATAAATGAGTTTTTTCGACAAGATGACTTGCCTTACGCAGTCACCGAGTTCGTTTGGACCGAAGGTAAAGATGGTCCCTACGCGACCACCACGTTAACGGCCTATCCCCAAGTTATTCGGAAAGACTCCGAAGTTGTTCACAGCAGCGCCATCGAACCAGCACTTCAGTTACTTCGTGGATCGGAATTTGGCGCTGCGAACAGGGAATTTCTTGAAGCACTCGAGGATTTTCGAAAGTCTGACTATGGAGATTGTCTTACCAAGTGCGGAAGCGCATTTGAAAGTGTACTGAAGGTTATCTGCGCGCGTAAAAAATGGGCGTACAGCGCAACGGACACTGCGTCGCCACTTCTAAAAACGGTCGTTACAAACGCTGGGCTTGAGCCATTCTTCGAACAGCCTCTCGTTCTCGTGGCAACCATCCGAAACAGATTAAGCAAGTCGCACGGAGCGGGGTTGAACTCCCGCGACGTAACTGAAGCCAAAGCGGAATATGCAATTAATGCAACAGCGGCTGCCATCCTCCTGTTAGTAAAGGAGGCAGGATGATATGACGCGAGTGCAACCTACCCCTTTGTTCGAGGCGATCTGCACAAAAAAACGCGCAGGGGTCCCAACACCACGTTGAGCGTCTGCTTTCTAGACCGACGTGCTGGGGCGCGTGCACGGGGTCAGGTCCGCGTGCACGGGGTCAGGTCTATTTCAATAGCATTGAAGGAATATAAGGGGTCAGCTTCGCAATTAGAAACTGAGCACGACTGCCTCGCTGGAATTGAAAAGCCCCGCATTGCTGCAGGGCTCTTGATATATGGCTCCCCAACCTGGACTCGAATCAGGGATCTGCGGATTACAGCTGCTTGGTACCGATGCTTCGTGCCATTTCGATATACAGAGATTCCACGCGCTCCCGTGCCCACGGGGTACGCCGAAGAAACTTGAGGCTCGACGCAATACTCGGGTCATGGGTGAAGCAGCGGATCGCAATTTTCTGCCCCAACGCATCCCAACCATAGAACGCAACCAGTTCGTTCAATAACTGTTCGAGCGTGACGCCGTGGAGTGGATTGTTGGGCTGGCTTTCTTGCAAGGCCTTAGACCCGGTCAGACTTCGGTATGGTTCACTGGGTCGCCGTGCGCATCCTGTCCAGCTTCTCGACGACCGCCTGATAGAGATCGCCGTCGGAGTCGGGGTTGCGGTCTGGATGGTGTGCGCTACGGATCTTCTTCAGCGCAGCCATATCGTCGGGCAGGTCATGCACCTTGGTCACCCGGTCGCCGTTCTTGACCATCTCGCGCTGAACCTCGGCCTCTGCGCCTTCGCGTGTGTCGTGCAAGCGCCTGCTGCCAAGACGCCAACCATCCTGGGTCTTGCGCGGGGAATGATTTCTCTCGCCATCAAACCAGACCCATTTGCCGGTATCAGGATCCAGTTCAAAACGAATGGTGGTGATGCCGTAGGTGTAAACGGGCGGCTTGAGGTCCCTGGCGAACATCTTGAACGTGCCGACAGTGCCCACGTCGGCGAGGTAATACGCGCCAGCCTCATGCGGGCGGAACGCGCCGCTGGGCGTTGGCTCTGGTGTGGTGTCGTTACGCAACGAATCCACTTCAGCCTTGCGGCTGGCGTGCAATGCTGCTCGGCGTTGTGCGTTGGTCACTCTCGTTACTCCTTGATTTAGTTAAAACCCACTGGGATCACGAACTGCAGCGCCCATGCGGCTGGAGAACGGCTTCAATGGTGGAACGGCATGCTCACCCACCTGGCATCCGATCACCTGGCTGAGTCTGCGGCCCGCTTGGGAAGTGCTGTGGCGGGCTGCGACCTGGCTACGGTGGATCAGAATTGAAAAGCCCCGCATCGCTGCAGGGCTCTTGGTATTTGGCTCCCCGACCTGGGCTCGAACCAGGGACCTGCGGATTAACAGCAGGATTTCCTGGCTATTCTGTCGGGATGGGTTTCACAAAGCACCAATAAAAACAGTTAGTTACTATACACGATCCGCAGCTGCATGCAACTAGATGCGACACTGATTTGGCCCAGGTTTGGCCCAGAAAATTTCACCTTCGATGAGTCAAAGCCAGCCCACTGAAATGGCCATACCAGGTTGATTCGGATTCCGCCGGTCATGTTGAACTGGAGATCGCTATGCGAGATATCCCGTTACAAAAAAGGACTGAAATGTATGCGAGGCACAGCGCAGCCATCACAAGCAGCCCAGACCGGCGCGCACGCGTGCATGCAGTCAATTCGGTATCTGTCGCCACAGGGGATTCAGATATTCCAGGAAGCATGCAGCGTCGCTCCGCGTCCGGCATGATGCGATGCACTGAAGGTCCCACCGGACAATGTCGCCAATTCTTCCATCCGGGCGAATCCCTTGCTCAGTTGCGGGTTGATGTTGGCTAGCGGAATCGAAGTACTGTCGAGCACTCCGGCAGCCGTGTCATCGATCATCAGATTGAGAACATTGCCGTCGCGCCACACGGAGAGTGCGATCAGGCCCGTATCGGTGTACCGCGTCATATCATCCAGAACGGACTCGACAATGCGGTAAAGGATGATCTTCAATTGCACAGGGATGTCCTTTTCCTGCAGGGGGATTTGCTGCTCGATCTTGACCGACGGATGCTGCTGTTCGAACTTTCGGCACAAAAGCTGTAGGGTGGGCAGCAGGCCAAAGTCGTCGATGCTTGATGGCCGCAACTCGCTTGCGATCGTCCGCACGTCCTGAATGGCATCCCGCAAGATGGGGATGATTGCATCGATCGACTGCCCATCCGTCCGGTCATTTTTGCCATGAGTATTGAGATTTTCAATATGCAGTTTGATGGCGCTCAGGGTCTGTGCGAGCCCTTCATGCAGATCAAAGGCGATCTTCTTCTTGTGCGACTCATCGCTTAGCAGCATATGGGCGGACAGCACCTCCAGAGTGCTTGTCCGCTCCCGTATGGTGGCTTGCTGCCGGTCGATGATATTGCCGGCGCGCCATGCGATCAGCACCACCACACCATACGTCGCCGACAGAATGATCAGGGCGGCCAGTATGATCATGAATTCGGTGCGTTCGGTCTGATGGGCAAGGTGATTGACATCGGTATAGATCTCGAACACGCCTTGCACCGGCCCGTTCGGCCCGTCCCGAATCGGCAGGTAGGTGTGCATCAGATTGTCATCCTCGGTGCCGCCGTCGAATTTGTTGAAGCTATCGCGGTAGACCAGGTCGTTGGCATCACGGCCCCGGACAGCGGCATTGAATCCGGGGTTGTTCCGCTGGTCGCTGCCCACCTGGAGATGCTGGTTCGAGTAGACGACCGTGCCATGGCGGTTGAGAAGCTTGACCCTGACCACCGCCTTGTCCACCAACAAGTTCCGGATCGCATAGGCCAGAGCGGGCGGCAGCGGCTGGCGCACCAGGCTGTCCGGACGCAGGTGATCGGTGGCGCGTAGATGGTCGAGCAACATGGGCTTCATTGGCGCCAGCGCAGTTCGCGCCAGAACCAGATTGCCCCGTTCGGCCAACTGGGAAATGCCTTCGATCGCCAGCTGCCGATAGAACCAAACCAGCACGAGCATGGTGGCGAGGATGGCAACCAGGCTTGCCACTGAAAAGTAACGCACCAGTCTGAACATATGGATGACCCCTTCCATAAAATGCTGCTCTTCAAACTAGCCAAACTTGAAACGCAGTGCTAGCCGGCGGTAGGTCCCATGATTTTGGTCTCCCACGTGAATCCGGTCGTCCTTCAAAATCCGGCTTAACAAGCAAAGCGAGGCAGGGCAAGGGTTACAGCATGCAAGTGATGCGGCGCTACTACGGGGTTTCTGCTAACAGTAGTCAGCATGACGCCGCCGGGCTACAGCATCACGACCCGTGAAAATACAAAAAAGGCCGTATAGGCCTCGTACAGGGTGCTTGCCTATTATCCGAACTTGACCGGACTGAAGCGGGGTGAGGCGTTATGTTGAGCACACTGATCGTCGAGGACAATGCGGCGCACCGCCAGTCGCTGCACCAATTACTGCAGCGGCGGTTCCCCGCGCTGGACATCGCCGAGGCAGAAGATGGCGAGACTGCACTGCGGCGGGCGCTATCGCGGCGCTTCGACCTCATCTTCATGGACATCCGGCTGCCGCGCGAGAACGGACTCGACCTCACCCGAATCATCAAATCGGTTTTTGACGAATCGGTGATTTGCGTCCTCACCAGCTACGACATACTCGAATACCGTGAAGCCGCGTTTCGCAACGGCGCCGACCATTTCATGGTGAAAGGCGAATCGACCGAGGCGGAAATCGTCGGCATGGTCGAATCCCTGCTGCGGGCACGCTACGTCAGCCTGATCATCGACCGCGATTCGCATTCCAGGGAGCAGATCAAGCAGCTTTTGAACATCCACAGGCCGGACATGATCGTAGCCGAGGCGGAGAACATAGACACGGGACTCAGCCATATTGCAACGCTCAGGCCAGACCTGGTTCTACTCGAGCTGGATATCGTGGGCGACAAGGTCAGCGAACTGGTGCAGCAGTTCCGGGCCGCCAGCGGACATGCCACCCTCATCGGCTTGACTGACGGTGTGGTGCGTTCCTGCGATGCCCTGGCCAGGGCGTGCGGAACGGACTATTGCGCATCGATGACCCCTTTCGGTCATACCGAACTTGTCGCCATCGTGAATTCACTACAGGCCAAGCGGAAACAGCACTGATCTGCTGCAGCTACAGTGAATACCCCTCTTTCAAATACAGGGTTTTCGCGGCTGAAGTGGGGGTTAGACCCGGGGGCAAACAGGTTTCGCTCTGCCTAGACTCAGTCCTAATGGTGCGAGCGGGTCACCATGTGGCAGGAAGAAAAGGGTGTGGTTCGATCGAAGCTTAACTGTATGAGGAGGTTTGAAATGAAATTCCCTATGACGAAAATGGCTGCTGCTGTGACGCTGGCTGTGATGGCTTCTGGTGCACAAGCGGTTCAGGTCTCCAGCTGGCAACTGGGTGATTTCAATAACGACGGCTGGATGAGCGATTTCGCGTTCTTCATCGAGCCCTCTGATGGTGATGGGGTCAACGAGTTTGGCCCGACCGCAGAGCTGTGTGGCACGTCGGCCTGCGCTGCAATCGCGACCGATGGCACCCCTCAAGGCGTCAACGCCTTTACCATGGGCTTCGACTTTGGTGGCGCGGGATTTATCAAACCCTTTACCTTCGGGACGGGAGTGCAGGCGGATATCACCAATGGTGTTCTGACCTTCAGCTCGCTGAGCTTGGGTGCCCAGTACGCCGGCCAAAGCCTGGATCTGTTCCCGGATTCATGGTCCGTCACTTCGATCTCCGATCTGGGGGGAGGGAACTATGGCGTGGTGGTTGACTATCGCGCCACCATCGAAAATCTCGCCAGTTCGTTTAATGGGTTCCAGACCTACTGGCGTCTCGAAGGGGTGATGGCGACCCCGGTGCCGGAAGCCGAGACCTACGGCATGCTACTGGCAGGCTTGGGCCTGGTCGGTTTTATGGCACGCAGGCGCGCCTCCATGGTCGCCTCCATCTGATCTCGAACGTTTTGCGAGTTGGGAACGCGCGGGCGGCGATCCTTCGCTGCCGGGTTGGTCGCAGATCCTGCTGATCGTGCCCGACAGCACGCTGTTAGCCTGACCTCATCTCCGGAATGGCGTTTGTCGAACAGAAGTGAGCTGGCTTCAGTTGGGTTGCCGAGCCGCCAGGCGGGGTCTGGCTGATTGCCGATCGTCCAGCAAAGAATTGAGGAGATGAGCATGTTCAAGAAAGAAACCGGTGTTGCCGTTTTGGGACTCTCTGCCGCATTGCTGAGCGGCAGCGCGTTTGCCGTTTCGGTGACCCTGGTTGGCAACAACGTCAGCTTCACTTACGACACAGACATGCTGGGGTTGTACGGCACGCCGACCTTAGCCGGCGACAGTCTGATTTTCACCCCCACCAACTTCCTTGCCGAGTCCGCCAACGGCCAGGGCTACGTCACAGCCAAGGCGACGCTCAACATCGGGATCAGCGCCAATTCCGGCTATCAGTTTTCCAGCATCAGTATGACGGAGCGAGGAGATTACTATCAGATCGGCAGCGATGCCTATGTCGGGGTAACCGGCCAGATCCGCGTGTTCGACTGGGACAACCCCATCAACAACTGGGCCACAGGCAGCATCGTCCCTGATGCGCCCTTCAATGTGGTTTCCACTCCCCCCGTCATCACCACCACCAACTGGACGGCCAATGCGAGTGTGGCCATTCCCGGCTCTGGCTGGGGTGGGGCAGATGGCATTGTTGACAACATCAACTTCACCCTTGAAAACATTCTGTATGCCAGCACCTCGCTTGCCGGCAGTGCAGCCTTCATCGAGAAAAAGTTCGGCGGCACCACCATCATGATCAGCGCGGTTCCCGAAGCCGAAACCTATGCCATGATGCTGGCTGGCCTGGGCCTGATTGGGCTCATGGCACGACGGCGAGCCTGATCGTCTGGTTGGGTGGAATGTGATTGCGGCTTCCTCTGGAAGCCGCTTTCTTATGGACATGACCCAACGAGAGCCGGCCCGCAAGTTCCTCCTTCGTCTCAAGTCATTGCCATCGTGAATGCCCTGCAGGCTGGAAGCTTCCAGCGCTGACCTGCAGTTGGCTACAGTCATATCCCTACTTCATATACAGGATTTTTGGCACTGAAGTGGGGGGTAGACCCGGGCGCATATCTGTCCCGCTCCCCCTAGACTCATACATCGAATGGTCCATGTGAACGCGGCAGAAAATGGCTCGTGTTGACGCTTCGAGGAGAAAACACCATGAGCACGCAAGACATCGTAGACACTTCCGGCACTGCCCCAGTTTGTCCCGGCAGACGAACTTTCCTGAAAGGTTCCGTTGCTACCGTCGCGGCACCGATGATCCTGGCACCCAGAAAGAGCGAGGCGCAAGCGGTTGTGTTGCCACCGAGCCCCCCCGTCGTACCGTGGGCGATCGAGTTGCCTCCCGAAGCCAATCTGTTGCAACCGGTTGCTGCGCTGGATCCGCCCCCCCTGGCATGGGCGAACGTCGCGGCAGGGGAATGCGGCCGCGACGACCATCCGCGTTTTGGCCAGCTATATGTCAATCCGGTGTTCTATGAGCTCAGGGCGCGGGAAAATCCCGACTGGGTGTTTAATCCAGCCTATCCGCCGCAGCCGGTGTGGGGCTGGCTGGGCAGCGACGGGCAAGTCACTGCGCCGGGTCCGAC
Organism: Gammaproteobacteria bacterium; assembly: GCA_018820745.1. Taxonomy (GTDB): domain Bacteria; phylum Pseudomonadota; class Gammaproteobacteria; order Burkholderiales; family Thiobacillaceae; genus Thiobacillus. The sequence continues at coordinate 3,221 of JAHJNP010000219.1, read as the reverse complement.
CATTTTTGCGCGCTACGGCCGTCCAGTCATTGCGCGTATATACAACGAACTGCCGCAGGACCACATCGGATTCGGCTCGCCCGAAATCAGCACCCACCTGCACAACGCGCACAATCCGTCGGAGAGCGACGGCTTTCCAGGCGACTTCTTCAGTCCACTCAAGGCGGGGCCGAACCTGACTGTGCCAGGCCAGTGGCGGGACCATTTCTGGCCCAATGTCTACGCCGGGATCGAGCAGTTCGGCGGCATCGGCGATCCGCGTGAGGCCCTCGGTACCTGCTTCTACCATGACCACAATCTGGATTTCACCGCGCCCAACGTGCTGAAGGGACAGATCGGGTTCTATCTTATTTACGACTGGCTCGACTCGGGCAATGAGCGCGACAACAGCCGTAGCGCGCTGCGCTTGCCGAGCCCTCCCTATGACTATCCGATCCTGCTCCAGGACATGCGCTTCGACGTAAACGGCATGCAGTCATACGACCAGCTCAGCCCCGAAGGCATCCTCGGCGACATGGTGGCGGTGAACGGCAAGATCCAGCCGGTGCTGCGAGTGGCGCGCCGCAAATACCGCCTGCGGGTCGTTAATGGCGGGCCGTCGCGGTTCTATTTCCTCCATATTGTTAATGCCGCGTCGGTCCAGCAGCCTTTCATTCGCATCGCCACCGACGGCAACCTGCTGCCACGTCCGCTCCACAACCACAGAAAAATCGAGATCGCCCCCGCGGAACGCGCCGATATCGTGATCGATTTCTCCGTGTATCCGATCGGCACCGAACTCTACCTGATCGACCGCCAGATCCAGCTCGATACGCGCGGCCCCGATGGCGTGTCCCTGGCCGGCCGGCAACTCCTCAAGATCATCGTCGATCGCGAGCCGCCCGAGGCGGATGTGAGCCGGGTTCCGCTTTTACTGCGCGGCTTGCCCACGATCAGCGCCGCGGAACTCGCGTCGGCGCCGGTTCGTAGCTTCGCGTTTGACCGCACGAACGGTCAGTGGTCGATCAATAACCAGTTGTTCGACGTGGAGAACCCCAGCGTCGTGGTTCAGAAAGGCAGCTACGAGATCTGGGAGTTGGTGAACCCGAGCGGCGGCTGGCACCATCCCATTCACATCCATCTGGAGGAAGGACGCCTCTTGAGCATGGTGAATATTGAGACGGGGGTTCAAATTCCGATTCCCCCGGAGAACCAGGGCCGCAGGGACGTTTATGTCCTGCCACCCAACACATCCATGCGGATATTCGTACGCTTCCGGGATTGGCAGGGCAAGTATGTGATGCACTGCCACAACCTGGTTCACGAAGACCACGCGATGATGCTGCGCTTCGACATCACGGCCTGAGCGGCCCGGCATTACGCACCAGCAGGAGAGACTGAAATGGACACAGATGACAAAATGTTTACCCGCAGAACGCTGCTTGCAGGATTCGGCGTGGCGGCGCTCGGGGCGCTGGCGTTCCAGCGCTCGATGCTCGATCGTGAGCCGGTTCCGCAGCGGGCGCCCGGCACAGGCCGCCTCCCCAACCCCACCGTCTTCACCCACGAGGGGAAAGCGGTGAAGTTCTACGACGACCTCATCCGCGACAAGGTGGTCGCCATCAGCATGACCTATGCGCAGTGCACGGCCACCTGTCCGGCCACGATGGGAAATCTGATCCGGGTGCAGGACATGCTGGGCGAACGCATCGGACGCGATGTCTTCATGTATTCGATCACCCTGTTTCCCGAAGTCGATACCCCGCGGGTCCTGAAGCAGTATGCGGAGAAGTTCGGCGTCAAGCCGGGATGGACGTTTCTGACCGGCGCGCCCTCCGACATCGAGTCGCTGCGGTTCGCCCTCGGCTTCTACGACCTGGATCCGGCGGTGGATGCCATCCGCACCCAGCACGCCAACATGATCCGCATCGGCAACGCCGCCTACGACCGCTGGACCATGTCTCCCGGGTTGGTGCGTCCCGAACTGATCGTCTCGACCATCAACCACGTCGACAGGTCTGTCGTGCACACCGCGCATATCCCGGCGACGGCCTGAAACCCGCATCACAGGCAAGGCCAGCCCGGATTCGAAAATTCGCTTCTCAGGCTGGCCGCAATCTCCGATGCGGGCATGACGTGACGTCCCCCTCGGGTCGTGCAATAAAAACGCAGTGTGGCTCCCCCGGTTTTACTTTTCCGCCGCCTCATTCCACTCGATCCGCATGCGGGCTGGATAGCCTGTGGAAGGGGTCTTGGCAAACCGAATGGCCACTGCAGACAGCCACTGCGTACGAAGCGATTTCTACAGTGAACCCCTCCGTCTCAAATACAGGGCAAACCCAGGCGAAGTGGGGGATTTACCCCGGCGCAATTGGTTTTGGTTTCCCTAGACTGATATCCATGTATTGGCCGGGCATCGATTGGGCAGGGTCTGGCCAGCAAGGCGTCACGATGATTCCACCACAAGGTGAATCGATTCCTTGTCCGGACTGAGCCCTCATTTTTCAGGAGAAGCATCATGGCTTTCTACGACTTTCACGTTAACTTGAACGACCTCAAGAAAATCCTCGCGCAGATCAAGATCGCAGAGGCCCATGCTGCCTTTCAACACGGCACCGGACCGGAGGCCGCGCTCGTCGACCTGGTGAGCCATTCGCTGGCCCCGGAAGGCTTGCGCACGGTCAGCGGCATCTACAACAACCTGCTGCCCGGCCAGCAGGACGCAGGTGCGGCCGACCAGGTGATGCCGCGATTGCTGCAGCCGCTTTACCGGCCGGCTGAATTTCAGCCTGCCGGATTTTTCGGTCCCGGATCGCCTGCCGGCACGACGCAAACTTCCTACTCACAAAACGCGGGTAACGTCTTCGATTCGCAGCCGCGCACCATCAGCAACCTGATCGTCGACCAAACCCCCAACAACCCCGCTGCCATCATCACGGCGCTGATCGTGGCTGGCTCTGCCGATCCCTACGGCGATGCCAACCTCATTGCCCAGGCGCAGCAAGCCGCCGTTGATGCACCGGCGGCGGCTGCCGCGGCTCAGGCTGCAGAAGACGCAGCCATTGCGACAGCCACCGCTTCCGCCGCGGCGGCTACCGCCGCAGCCACCACGGCAAGTGGTCTGCAGGTCATCGCCGCTGCCGACACCTTGGCAGCGGCCGACGCCCAGGCACTTGCCGACGCAGCCAACCAGGCGGTCGCGGATGCGCTCGCTGTCCTCACCGCCCTGCAGGAACAGGCGG
>JAHJNP010000218.1 GCA_018820745.1 Gammaproteobacteria bacterium | reverse complement strand
GCAGATGCGATGCTCGGCCCATTCCTGCAGGCCGACGTCGAAGGGGTCGCCCATGACCAGCACCAGCCGCTCGCCGTCGTCGCGCAGTGCCAGGCATTCGTGTGCCATCGCCTCGGCGAACGGCAGCGTGTCGAAGGCCGGCTGCATCCGGTAGAGGTCCTTCATGGTCGAGACCGGATAGTGCAGCGCCGACCCCAGCGCCTCGACAAAGGCCTGCGCGTTCAGCCCCGACTGTTCCTCCAGCACCTCGACAATGCGGCGCTGCGCCGCGGTGGCGACGGCGCGCGCCCGCTGCACCTGGTCCGGGGTGAAGACCTGCCCGGCGTCGACGGGATCGGCGAGGTTCATTGAATGCTCCCTGCGAGTTCGAAGATGGGGAAGTACATAAGCACCACGATAAGGCCGATCACCAGACCGATAACCGCCATCAGCAGCGGCTCGAACAGCTTGGTGAAGCGCTCCACCCAGCGCGCGGTCTCCTCTTCGTGGAAGGCGGCGATGCGCTCCATCATCTCGCCCATGCGGCCGGTGCGCTCGCCCACGCGCAGCATGCGCAGCGCCACCGGCGTGGTCAGCCCGTACTGTTCCATCGCTGCGGAGATCGGGTGGCCTTCGCGGATATGCGCCAGGGCCAGCGTCAGGCGGCCGCGCAGGCCCGTTTCCAGCAGGTCCGACACCAGGGTCAGCGATGGCGCCACCGGCATGCCGCCGCGCAGCAGCATGCCGAGCGAGCGGTAGAAGCGGGCGAGCTGATAGATGTGCAGCCGGGTGCCGATGCCAGGCAACTGCCACAGCCTGCGCAGCAGCCACTGACGGCTCGCCGGGCGGGTGGCGACATGGAACGCGCCGCCCAGCGCCAGCACACTGCCGGCGAGGATCGCCGCGCCGTGGGATTCCAGCAGCTGCCCCCAGCGCATCAGGAGCTGCGACATCAGCGGCAGGTCGCTGCCGATGTCGGCATAGATGTGGCTGAAGCGCGGCACCACGTAGACCAGCAGGAACAGTGTCACCAGGCCGCCGACGATGCCCAGCAGCATCGGATAGATCGAGGCGCTCACCACGCTGCGTTTGACGGCATCCATCTGCGACTGGTACGCGATGTAGCGCGACAGCGCCTCGGGCAGGTCGCCGGTGCGCTCGCTGGCGCGCAGCGTCGCCACGTAGAGCGGCGGAAAATTCGCCGGCGAATGCTGCAGCGCGTATGAGAACGCGTGCCCCTCGTAAAGGTTGGCGATGATCTGGCTCAGGGTCTTTTTCACCTCGGGGCGCTGTTCCTTCTCGCCCAGGGTTTCCAGCGCCTCCACCAGCGCCAGCCCGGCCTGCAGCAGCGCCAGCAGCTCCTGGCTGAACAGCACCAGGGGAAAATGGCCGGCGCGCTGCCGGCACCACGTCGGCCAGGCCGATTTCATCCTGACCGCGATCACCGTGTAGCCCTGCGCCAGCGCCTGGCTGGCGGCATCGCCGGCATCCGCGGCATCCAGCAGCAGCGCCGTCAGATCCTCTTCCCCGCGCAGTGCCTTGACCTCATAGCGCATGCTGTTTCTCCACCCGGTTACCAGCTGGTGATATCGCCCGCCTGCCCTTCCCCGCCTGGCATGCCGTCCCGGCCGTACGACAGCAGGTCGTATTCGCCGTGCTCGCCCGGCATGACGAAAACGTAGGGATTGCCCCACGGGTCGGCCGGAATGTCTTTCTGCAGGTAGGGGCCGTCCCATTTGTCCTCGCTCGGCTGGCGCATGACCAGGCTCGCCAGCCCCTGTTCGGTGGTGGGGTAGTGCCCGACGTCGAGCCGGTACTGGTCGAGCGCCTTGCCCAGCGCGTCGATCTGGGCGCGCGCCACCTTGACCTCCGACTTGCCGATCTGGGAGAAATATTTCGGCGCCACGAAACCCGCCAAAAGACCGATGATCACCATGACCACCAGCAGTTCGAGCAGAGTGAAGCCGCGTCTGCGCCGGCGTCCGGCCGGCATCCCGATATGCCCGGTTTTTTGCATGTGTCTACCCCTCCATCCCCGCTATAAGCCCCGCCCGTGACCCGCAATGGCCGGGGGGCTATGGTGTTACCTTAGCGCTGCAGATGCAGGCTTGCTGTGGGTGCATCACCGTATTCCCGGCTGCGGGGTAGACTGTATTTTTCAGGTAGGTGAACTGCGTATTTCCGCGCGTTGCGCGCGGTTGCGAAAGTGGAACGGGGAGGGGCTAGCCGGTGGCCGGACCGCACGGCCACGACACCTCGATGCGGGTTCCCTGCCCGGGGGCGGAGACGATGCGATAGGTGCCTCCCGAAAACGAGGCGCGCTCCTTCATGCTGAGCAGCCCCAGTCCCTTGGCCTCGCCCTCGACCCAGGGGATGCTGGCAGGATCGAAGCCGCAGCCGTTATCCTCGATCAGCAGGTGCAGCATCTGGTCGATGCGGTCGAGGCTGACCCGCACCCGGTCGGCGCCGGCATGCTTGACGATGTTGTTGGACGCCTCCTGGACAATGCGGTAAAGCGTGATCTGCAGCGGCACCGGCACTTCGTGCTCGGCGACGTTGAACGCCTTCTCGACGACAAGATGGCTGCAAGCGGCTTCAAGCTCGCGGAAAAACCATGACAGCGTGGGCAGGATCCCCAGATCGTCGAGGATCGATGGCCGCAGTTCCGTCGAAACCCGGCGCACCTCGACCAGGGCTTCCCTGACCCGGGGAATCAGTTGCTGCAGCGACGCGCTCGCCTCGCTGGCTTCCCCTGCGGTCAGCAGGCTGGCGGCATTTTCGATCGACAGCTTGATCAGGCTGAGCGACTGCCCCAGCCCGTCGTGAAGATCCAGCGCAATCCGCCTCCGCTCGTCCTCCTGGATGGTCGCCAGCAGGCCGGAAAGCCGGCGCAGCTCGTCTCGGGATTCGCGCAGGGCCTGCGCGGTCTGCACCTGTTCGCTGGTGTCGCGCAGGATGGTGGAGAAATTCTGGATCTGGCCCGCCTCATCCCGATGCGCAATGATGACCTGCGAGGCATGAAATTCGCGGCCCGCCGTGTCGCGCAGCCTCGATTCTCCGGTCCACAGGCCGCTGCGGATGGCGCACGGAATGGCCTCGTCCCAAATCCGGTCTTTCACTTCCTGGGTGCCGTGTTCGCACAGCTTCAGGTGCGAGATGTCGGCCAGCGGGCCCAGGCCCAGCAGCGTGCGCCCGGCCGGGTTCAGGTAGAGCATGTCCCCCTTGGCATCGGCCATGGCGACGTAATCGGTGGTTTTTTCCAGGATGGCCAGCAGGCGCGCCTGCATGCTCTCGCTGAACTTGCGCCGCTCCCTTTCCAGGCACACGATGCACTCGAGTTCTTCGTGGATGCGCTGGTATCCGGCCTCGGCCTGCTTGATGTCGCTGATGTCGCCCACCATCACGACGGCATGCAGGTCATCCGTTTCTTTGAAATCGCGCAGCGGTCGCACCAGGGGCTGCACCAGAACCGAGACATGGCGCTTGAGCACGGGGTCGTAGGCCTCGCGCTCGGTGCGCTCCCCAGCGGCCAGCCTGGTTGCCGCGTCGAGCCAGAGGGATTTGAAGTAGCACTGGGGATCGTCGCAATCCGGGTGCAGGACGTCGTGCAACCGCCGCCCCCTGACCCCGGCAACATTGGCCAGCCACCACCGCTCGATCGTTCGATTGACGTGGATGATCTGGCCGCTGGCATCCAGCAAACAGATGAGCTGCGGCATCATGTCCGCCGCTGCCTGCCACTGTTGCTTGGCCTTTTCTATAGTTTGCACATCCACCGCGCCACCCCGCTTTGTTATGTGTATTTATGTGCGCTTCGGGCGTCTCCGCACCCGGCATACCATTTGATAGTAGTTCAGCTTGAGAAATGTCCAGGCGGAGGTAAGCGTCTTGCGGACAACTCCAGGTGGTGAAAATAAAGTTGAGGATGACCGGCCCCCTTGCTGAAAGTCTAGGAGACCGGGCAATTGCAACCGAGCACTCAATGAACGCGTGGGAGCGAGGTTTACTGCAAAAAACAGGAGGAGGGCTTCTCTGATGGCTCAGTGATGAGCCGGAGCCTGCTGCAGGGCGCCGACGAGGCTGACCAGTTCGGTGGCCGGATCGAGGGGGACGAAATAGTCCACGCCAAGGTCCGTCGCCCGCGCCAGGAACGACGACATGCAGTCGCTCGTCAAGCCGATCAGCCTTGCCTGCGCGCTCGCTTCCCGGATGTCTCTAACCCGTTCGAAACCCCTGATTTCCGGGAGTCCCAGGTCGAGCAGCACGAGGTCTGGGGTAAGCGCGACGGCGCGGTCAAAGGCCTCCGTCATGTTCGCGGCCTCTGCCACGATCATGAGTGGCCAGCGGATGGACAGCAGGGTGGCGAGCTGCCTGCGCAACAGCGCATCGCTCACGACGATCAGGGTTCGGTAGCGCGCCTGCAGCAGGGCGTCGACCACGGAAATGATCTCCTCCCCGGTCGACTCGCCCTTTACCATGAAGCGGTCTGCGCCATTGCGGAGCGCGGCATCGCGGTATTCGGGAAGGTCGTGACTGGTGATGACGCAGATGACCGAATCGGCAAAAACCGCCTTGATGGCCCGGGTGAGATCGAGGCCGTTGCCCTGCGGCAGCCGGATATCCATGAAGATCAGGTCGTAAGGCCGGGCAAGCGCCTGGTGCAGCGCATCCTTGCCGTCCGCGGTTTCGGTGATCTGCATGAAGGGGAACCGCCCGCTCAGCACCTGATGGAGCGTTTGGCGATAGGCCGCGTTGTCTTCGGCGATAAGGACATTGATCATCGGACTGGCCCGATCGTTTCCATTGATAACTGATGCTAGGCAGCAGGCTTTTCTCCCCCTATACGTGCTTATCCCTATTCGCCGGGGAAATGCGCTGTAATCCGGCGTGCTGACGGGCCGGTTTTTGCCACCGGTCTAGACGCCGGCAGCGGCCCGGTAGCGCTGGTAATAATCGAGCACCCGCGGCACGTAGTGGAGAGTTTCACGATAGGGCGGGACGCGGTTGCCATGCTTCTTCACCGCGTTCTCTCCGGCATTGAAGGCGGCGAGCGCCAGGCTGACGTCGCTGTCGAACATGTCCAGCAGGTCCCGCAGGTAGCGCGCGCCGCCGCCCACGTTTTGCGCCGGATCGAACGCATCGGTCACCCCGTATCGCCTCGCAGTTCCCGGCATCAGTTGCATCAGGCCAGCCGCGCCTTTCTTCGAGACCGCCTTCGGGTTGTGGCTTGATTCGACGGCGATCACGGCATGGACCAGCGCGCTTTCGAGGCCGTAGGTGCGGGCAACCGCGTCGACCATCCGCTCGTAGCGGGCTTTTCCGGCAAGGCCGGGGCCGGGTCTGCCAGGGTTGGCGGGGGCGGCGGGCGGCGGCGCGGCAATCAGAACAGTGTAGCGCTCGTCAGTCGGCACATTGCTGAGGAACACGGTGCCGTCGGCGGCAGTGAAGACGTAGATGTCCGCCCACCCCGGCTGCCCCAGGCAGAGTCCGAGCACCAGCACAATCGAGGCAGCCCGCAGCGATCTCATGGGAAACCCCCCAAAGGAATGGATAGCTTCGTTCCCCAGAGCGTAAGGCGTGCCGCACGCCTGAGCAATACGGTGAACACTGTAAATGGCGCTGCGGTGGAGGCACGCCCTGGAGGATTGCCAAAGGGGATTGCCATACTCCCCGACAGGGCATATCGTGCTTTTCGGATGACGCACTCCCCCAAGCAAAGGGATTCTCATGTTCAAGCTGCTGCGCTTTTATTCGATCGCGAGCTTTGTGGCCGTCCTCGCCACCGCGCTGCTGATCGCCCTGTTCTACCGCCAGGTCGCCATCCAGGGAATCATGCAGCTGGCCGAGCGCAGCAACCTGGCCCTGGCACGCACCGCCCTCAATTCGGTGAGGCCTGTATTGGTCGATTATCTGAACTCGGTCGCGGAGGCCGGCATGGTCAACGTCAGCCATCGCCCGCCCCCCGAGCTGGCCGCGGCCATCCATTCGTTGATGAACGAAAGCTCGGTCGTCAGGATCAAGATCTACAATCAGCATGGCGTGGTCGCTTTCTCGACCAAGACCGCGCAGATCGGCATCGACCAGCGCAACAATCCGGGCTTCATCTCGGCGATCAACGGCCGCGTCGCCAACATCCTGGTTTACCGCGACACCTTCAACAGCTACGACGATGTCACCGAGGAAGACAACCTGATGCAGACCTACATCCCGATTCGCGCCAACGCGACCGATCCGGTTCAGGGCGTGTTCGAAATCTACACCGATGTGAACAACCTGGTGCGCCAGAACGAGCGGACCGGGTTCATCATCGTGGCGGGCGCCCTGCTCATCCTGACGGCGCTTTATGTTGCCCTGCTGCTCGTCGTGCGGCGCGCGCACAACATCATCAAATCGCAGCACCAGACGATCCGCGAGCGGACGGAAACGCTGGAAATCCTGTCCGCCCACATGCTGAAAAGCGAGGAATCCAACAAGAAGAAGATCGCCATCGAGTTGCACGAAGGCCTTGCGCAGACCCTCAGTGCCGTCAAGCTGAATCTGGAAAGCAACCGGCAAAAAATCAACGGCGACGATACGCTCGGAAAGTCGATGGCGGCCATCATTCCGGCATTGCGGAGCGCGATCGAGGATGTCCGCACCATCGCGACCGAACTGCGGCCATCCAGCATCGACGATCTCGGGCTGCTGCCGACGATCAACAGCCTGTGCCAGAATTTCCAGCAGCATCACCCTGGCCTCCAGATCCAGCAGGACATCTCCCTGCAGGAGAAGGACATCCCCCCGCCGCTGAAGGTCATCCTGTATCGCATTATCGTGCTGGCGCTCGACGACATCGCCCTGAACACGGACTCCGACCGCATCCAGATCAGCCTAATGCGGGACAGGAACACACTCATGCTGCTGATCGACGACACCCCGCAAGCATCGCCTGACATGGCGACCACGGTGACCGGAATCGACCCGGATCCGGAATCGCGGTTTTCCAAGATGCTCGAATTGACGACCCTGTCGGGAGGGCGCTTCGCGGCGGCGCGTCCCGCTGCCGGCAGGATCGTTCTGCGTGCGACGTGGAACAGCTAGATGAACAGGCAGATATCGGTTTCGCCCGCAAACTCGAAAAACGTCGCCGCCCCGCCGTACTCGATGCCGTCCATGAACTCGCGGTGGTCGAAGCCGAACAGTTCGACCGTCATCTGGCAGCCGATCATTTTCACGTCGGCCTCGACGCACAGTTCGCGCAGCTCGGGGATCGAGGCCACGCCGTTGTTGGCGATCGTCTGTTTCATCAGCGAGGTGGCGAGATTTTCATACCCCGGCACCAGCGACTGCACCGCATTCGGAATATTCCAGTTGAGCCCCTTGAACCATTTGGGGCCGAATGGCATTTTCATCGGCATGCCCGGATTGCCCAGCGGGCTGACCTTGAGTCCGGACAAATCTTTCTTCAGCAGTTGCAGACCGTAGAACGTGAAAAAGATCTGCACCTCGTAACCCAGTGCCGCGGCAGTAGACGCCAGAATGAAAGGCGGATAGGCCCAGTCGAGCGTACCTTTGGTGGCGATCAGTGCCATTTTCTTGGTTTCCATGATGTCTCTCCTGTTGCTTGGTTGAATGGCAGTTCAATGCTTGCGCATCATGAAAATAAACTCGCCGTTGTTTTCGGCAGTGGACAGCAGTTCGTTGCCGGTCTGCTTGGCAAACGCCTGCATGTCCTTGACCGATCCGGGATCGGTCGAGTTGATCTTCAATATCTGGCCGCTGGCCAGTTCGGACAGCGATTTTTTGGTGCGCAGGATGGGCAGCGGGCAGTTGAGGCCGCGCGCGTCGAGTTCTTTGTCATAGTTCATGCCGTTCTCCTAAAAAGCGGCTGATTTTTTTACGCGCCCAGCCGTGAATTGCGCGTTTGTCGTATGCCAGCTGTCAGCGATCAGTCCGCCCACGCTCGGCCGGCAAATACGCCGTCGACCGGGGTGTGGCACAGGTGGTTGGCGTAGTTGCTGAGTGTTTTCACTGCAATCGCCAGCACGACTTCCAGGACCTGGCGTTCGCTGTAACCTGCTGCAAGAAAGGCGTTCACGTCTGCCGAGTCGGGCAGCCCCCGTTTCACTACCATGGTGCGGGTGAAGTCGTGCAGGGCCGCCAGCCTGGCGTCGGGAACGGGTTGGCCGTCGCGGATGGCATCGGTCACTGCCGGCGCCACCCCGGACATCTTGTCGGCAATGAAACTGTGCGCGGCGACGCAATAGGTGCAGCCGTTTTCACGGCTGACCGCCAGCAGCACCACCTCCTGCTCGGCCGGGGTGAAGCCGGACAAGGCCCGAAATCGCTCATAGCCATGCACATAGGTATCAAGCAGGCCGGGCGAGTTGGCCATCACCCCATACATGTTGGGCACGAAGCCGAAACCGGCCTGTGCTGCGCGCATCCGGCCAGCCGCGATCGAATCGGCATTGGCTTCGGTAAGCGGCGGGAGAGTGAGTTTGTATTCGGCTTGCATAATGACTCCTTGGTTAAGTGGACCGAACGGTCCACATTGGTCGAAAAAAAAGTCGAAACCTTACGTCAAGGCTTTCAGCACCAACTCGATCGTGCCTTTCAAGCTCACTTCATCCGCTCCGGCTTTGCTCAGGGTTTTGAGGCCGCTCATGCTGCTGACCAGATAATTGGCCAGCATGACGGCATCGCGGTCGGGCGGGATATCGCCCTCAATCTGCGCGCGCCGCACCGCCGCCAACATGACGCCGTGAAAGCGCCCCAAGCCCTGCGCCACTGCCTCGGCAATGGCCGGATCGCGGCGTGCGAACTCGTTGGCGGTGTTCATCACCAAGCAACCGCGCGCCTCGCACACGCCGCGCGCTTCATCCAGCACGCTCTCCAGAAACTGCCGGATAAAGCCCAGGCCGGAGTGAGCCGACGCCAGCGCGTCGTGCAGCTGCCCGATCATGAGATCGCCGTAGCGCGTCATGCAGCGCTCGAACAAGGCCTGCTTGCCGCCAAACGCCTGGTACAGGCTGCTCTTCGATATCTGCATGGCTTCGAGCAGGTCCAGCATTGAGGTGTTTTCGTAACCCTTGCGCCAAAACAAATGCATCGCGGCAGTCAGGGCGGTGTCGGGGTCAAACTCAAGTGGGCGTCCAGATGCGGCAGGCATTCGACAAATATGGACCGTCTGGTCCATAAAGTCAATTGGGAAATCTGTCAGGGAATCGCGGTTCCGCCGACACAAGTCTGGAGCGGCGAAAACGTGTCTCCGGCAGGGCCTCGATCAGACAACACCGGACCGCAGACCCCGCCGTTTCAACCATAAAACAAGGGCTATGCCATGAATTTGATCATCCATCTCTACTACGGCCTGACCGCCCGCCTCAACCAGGCGGGCAGCCATATCGGCATGCTGGGCCTGCGGCTGCTGCTGGCATGGGAATTCTGGGAATCCGGCGTCGAGAAATTCAACGGCGACAACTGGTTTGCCGATATTCAGGGCGACTTCCCCTTCCCATTCAACCTGGTGCCAGTGGACATCTCGTGGTTTCTGTCCACCTGGTCCGAACTGATCGGCGCCGCCGCACTGGTGATCGGTCTGGGCACCCGCTTCTTCAGTTTGTCGCTCATCATTCTGACGATCATCGCCTGGGCCAGCGTGCACGCGGGCAACGGCTACAACGTGTGTGACAACGGCTACAAGCTGCCGCTGATGTACCTGGTGATGTTCGTCCCGCTCTTATTTTCTGGCCCCGGCAAGCTGAGCCTGGCTCACTGGCTGACGCGCCGGTTCATGGCACACTGAGTCTGGTTTGCGGCGGACCCTGCCGCTCATGTCATCTCGCCGACCATTCCGCGGGCCGGGCTGCATGGCGCAATCCACTGCGCGCGCCACTAGTCCGACCCCTGATCATTCAAGGGCCGGACTGCGGGTCGTCATCTCCCCAAATAGCTGGGGCTACCCACCGCTTTTCAGCGATGGCCTACGGCATTGCACCAACGTCATACAAGATCGAGCCGTATTGATCGCCCTCCCCTTTTTCCGGGCCGGACGTTCCGACGACAAATCCCGTTTCGTCGATAGCGTGGTTGGGGAAGGCACTGTCTGGCGCGCCAAAAACATGGATGCGCTGCCTCGTGTCCGACAGGCTGGTGCCGACATAGCCAGGCCGCTCCATCTCATGCAAGACGCCGCCTTCCGTATCAGAATTGATCCACTGCTCGGCAGCGAAAACCGGTGCAGTCGCCAGCAGGCCGGCGACGACGAGGCTGGTGAAAGTGAATGTGTGTTTCATGATGGACTCCTTCTCTTCATACTGAACGCCGTACGGTATAAGATCCATACTGGCTGTGAAGACCGCGATGCGCATCGGAACGGATGGTTGAGTACGCGTTCGGCCTATCGATTTGTCGGAAGAGATCGCAACAACTTACTGTTTTTTTTAGCTCAGGCAGGGCAAAGCCAAAATCAATTTTTTAACTCAGGCAGGGCATCGCCAATATAATTTTCTATCAGGCAGGGGGTTGTCAATTGGGCGCCGACGTAAAGGCGCCGGTGGAAATAGAGCGATGCCGCGAAGCTTCCTCGCTACGGTACAACTGTTCGTCATGACGCTTACCCTGGCGCTGTCCGGTCATCCCCTGGCCGACGAGCCGGCTTGGGAATCGCGTGTGTTGAAAGTGGTGGTGACGCGCACCGACGGCAGCAGGGAACTCGGCTCCGCCGTGTCGATTGCCGGCGCCCGGATGGTGACCAACTGCCACGTCCTGCGCGATGCCTCGCGCATCGAAGTCGAGCAGGCCGGCGCACGCCGCCAGGCGTGGCCCGACCAGCGCGACGCCTACCGCGACCTGTGCTTTCTCAACGTTCCCGGATACCAGGCCGATCCTGCGCCGATGATCGACCTCGGCCAGACCCGGGTGGGCCTGAACGTGATGGCGGTCGGCTATTCCGGGGGCGCGCTCGCCGTCAGCGAAGGCAGGATCATCGGCCTGCACACCTGTGAATGCGACGGCGGCAAGGTGATCCAGACTTCGGCGCCGTTCGACCGCGGCGCCAGCGGCGGCGGCCTGTTCGACCAGCAAGGCCGTCTGGTCGGCGTCCTCTCCTTCAAGTCGACAAGCGGCGGCAATTTCCACTTCGTCCTGCCGGTGGGCTGGCTGCGCCACATGGCGGACCACCCGATCGACGCCGTCGGCGACGGCAGCACTTTCTGGGAAAAACCCGGCACGGAAAGCGGCTATTTTCTCGCCGCCTGCGACCTCGGCGCGAACAAGCGCTGGCGTCCGCTGTCCCGGTTGGCCAGCGAATGGTGCACGCAGGAGCCCAACAATCCGGAAGCATGGATGGCCATGGGACGCGCCAGTCTCGGCCTGCGGAAAACCGACCAGGCCATCCATGCGTTCCAGCGGGTGCTGATGCTGGACTCGACCCATCCCGAAGCGCAATGGGCTTTGCAACAGCTCGAAATCGAACTGGGGCAGAGTCTGCCCGAGTCGGGCGTTTAGGCGCCTGTCCCTGCCGTCCAGCAAACTTGCCTTGACAGGACAAGCCGGCCCCGCACAGACTTGGACATGCGTTCGCTCCGGGTACTCATCGCCTTCCTGATCGCGCTTGCCCTCCCGGCGCAGGCGCTGGCGGGCATGACGACGGCAGCAGCCTGCTGCCCGATGGCGGAAGCGGCGGCCAGTGTCGACACCGCGGCGCCTGCAGCACACGACTGCTGCCACGATGAAGATGGACAAGGCTCGCGCTGTGCATCCGACCTGTCCTGCCAATGCGGCAGCCATGCTGCGATCAGCACCCGCGCCTTTCTCCCGCCCCTGCCGGCCATCTTCCAGGCCCACGCCACGACCCCCATGTGGCAGCAGTCCGTCTTTCCGATCCCACTCTGGCGACCGCCCACCCCGTCAAGCCCCCTCATCTGAGTCCCGCGCCTTCCGGCGCGGAATATGGCGCATCGCGTCATCCAGTGCTGGAGCATGACCATGTCTTTCAAACTGCCTTATTGGCTTGCCGCCCCGTTGTGGGCGTGGATGGCGGGCGCGGGCGCCGCCCCGCTCGGCTTTGACGATGCGCTGACGCGGGCGCTGCAGGAAACGCCGGCGCTGTCGGCCAGCGCGAGCCGGATCGCCGCAGCGCGCCAGAGCGCGATTCCGGCGGGCGCCCTGCCCGACCCGCAACTCACGCTGGGGCTGGCCAACGTGCCGATCGACGGCGCCGACCGCTTCAGCCTCGACAGCGAGCCCATGACCATGCGCATGATCGGCGTGATGCAGGCGTTCCCCAACGCCGCCAAGCGTAGCGCGCGTGCCGGCGCGGCGCGGGGGCGGATCGGACTGGCCGAAGCCGGGATGCGGGTGGTGCGCCAGACCGTACTGCGGCAAACCGCACAGGCGTGGATCCGGCGCCACACCGCCGAAGCGCAGCTGCGGCACATTGCCGCGCTCTACGATGAAAACCGCCTGTTCGACGCCGCGGTGCGGGCGCGCCTGGCGGGCGGCGGCGGCATGGCGAGCGACGTCGTGCTGCCGCGCGAGGAAGCCGCGCTGATTGCCGGGCGCGAGGACGCGCTCAACGCGCGCCGCGCCCAGGCCATCGCCAGTCTGCGCCAATGGATCGGCGACGCCGCCGACTGGCCGCTCGCAGGGACACCACCGCAGTGGCCGATCGACCACGCCGGCCTCGCGCATCGTCTCGAACAGCATCCCGAACTGGCCCTGTACAGCCACGAAGCGCGCGTGCTCGACGCCGAAACCGACCTCGCACGGGCGGCGACCCGGCCCGACTGGCGCCTGGGCGTGGTGTACCAGCAGCGCGGTTCGCAGTTCACCAACATGGCCGGCATCGAACTCGGCTTCGATCTGCCGGTGTTTGCGTCCACCCGCCAGGGTCCGCAGATTGCCGCGCGAGTGGCCGCGCGCGCAGCGCTCGACGCCGATTACCAGGCGCAATTGCGCGCCCACAGCGCCGAACTCGATACCGATCTGGCCGAGTACCGGCGGCTCGATCGGGCGCTCGCCCGCCAGAACGAAGTGCTGCTGCCGCTGGCGCAGGAAAAAGTGACGCTGATGCTGGCCGCCTGGCGCGGCGGTCAGGGCAGCCTGGCCCAACTGATCGGCGCACGGCGTGCGCGCATCGACGCCGAACTCAAGGCCATCGAACTTGCGGGGGCGCGCGACGAAATGGCCGCCCGCCTCCACTTCACCTATGCCCAACCCGACGAATCCGGAGTCCAGCCATGAAACCCCCTTCCTTCAAACCGCTTGTCGGGCGCATCATCGCCGCCGTCGTGCTGATCGCGCTGGGTGTGGCGGGCGGCCTGATGTGGGCCCAGACCCGACAGCCGCCGGCGGCCGCGCCGGACGCCAAGGCAACGTCCAACGACGAACGCCGCGTGCTCTACTGGTACGACCCGATGGTGCCGGCGCAGCAATTCGACAAGCCCGGCAAGTCGCCCTTCATGGACATGGAGCTGGTGCCCAAATACGCCGACGAAGGGGGCGACGCCACCAGTGTGCGCATCGACGCCAGCATCGCGCAGAACCTGGGGATGCGGCTTGCCCCGGTCACCCGCACCGACATTTCGGACACGCTGCACGCCACCGGCCTGGTGCGTTACAACGAACGCGACATCGCCATCGTGCAGGCGCGCAGCGGCGGCTACGTCGAGCGGGTGGCGCGGCTGGCGCCGGGCGATGTCGTCAAAGCCGGTGCCTTCATCGCCGAGCTGCTGGTGCCGCAGTGGGCGGCGGCGCAACAGGAATACCTGGCACTGAAGGCCATCGGCGACGCCGAGCTGACCGCCGCCGCCGAGGCGCGGATGCGGCTCGCCGGAATGCCCGAGCGGCTGATCGGCGAGGTGAAGGCAAGCGGCCAGGTGAAGGACCGCATCGCGATCACCGCCCCCATCGGCGGCGAGCTGCAATCGCTCGACGTGCGGCCCGGCATGACGCTTTCCGCCGGGCAGACGCTGGCGCGCATCAACGGCATCGCGAGCGTATGGCTCGATGTGGCGGTGCCGCAGGCGCAGGCGGGCCAGGTGCGCACCGGGCATACCGCCGAGGCGCGCTTCGCCGCGTTCCCCGGCGAAACTGTCACTGGCCGGGTCATCGCCATCCTGCCGGGCGTCGATCCGGCGGCGCGCGCGCTCACCCTGCGCATCGAGCTACCCAACCGCGACGGCCGCATTCGCCCCGGTCTCAGCGCCGAGGTGCAGATCGCGGGCGCGGCCGCGTCCGCGCTCACCGTGCCGAGCGAGGCGGTGATCCGCAGCAGCCGCCGCGCGCTGGTGATCGTGGCGGAAGACCAGGGGCGCTACCGCCCGGTCGAGGTCACGCTCGGCCGCCAGGCGAACGACCGCACCGAAGTGCTGACGGGGCTTGCCGATGGCCAGCAGGTGGTCGCCAGCGGGCAGTTCCTGATCGACTCCGAAGCCAG
>JAHJNP010000217.1 GCA_018820745.1 Gammaproteobacteria bacterium | reverse complement strand
GCATCATGTTTCGCTGTCGGACGAGGGTGACCTCGTGCTGGCGTTTGTCGTGCTGGAGCAATCCAGTCTCCCAAAAAACCAGCCGGAGACTCCATCGTGATGCCAGATTTTAAACAGGAGAGACTATGACGCTAGGCCCCTTGATGCTTGACGTGGCGGGCACCGAGCTCACAGCCGACGACCGCCAACGCCTCGCCCATCCGCTCGTCGGCGGGGTGATCCTGTTTTCCCGCAACTACCGCGACCCGGCGCAGCTGGCCGCGTTGACCGCCGAGATCCACGCGCTCAAGCCCGCCCCCTTGCTGATCGGCGGCGATCAGGAGGGTGGCCGGGTACAGCGCTTCCGCGAAGGGTTCACCCGCCTGCCGCCGATGCGCGCCTTCGGCGAAATCTGGAACGAACACCCGCAGCGCGCCCGCGAACTGGCGCGCGAAACTGGCTTTGTGCTGGCGAGCGAACTGCGCGCGCACGGCGTCGACTTCAGCTTTGCGCCGGTGCTCGATCTGGATTACGGCGCGTCCAGCGTCATCGGCGACCGCGCCTTCCATGCCGATCCGCACGCCGTGTTCCAGCTGGGACAGGCCGTGATGCTCGGCATGAAGGACGCCGGCATGGCCGCCTGCGGCAAGCACTTCCCCGGCCACGGCTTTGTCAAGGCGGATTCGCACGTGGCGATCCCGGTGGATGAACGCACCCTGGCCGACATGGCGATTGCCGACCTGGTGCCATTCCGCCTGATGATCGAGGCGGGACTCGCTGCGGTGATGCCGGCGCACGTGATCTACCCCGAGGTCGACGACCGGCCCGCCGGATTTTCAAAAGTCTGGCTGCAAAAGCTGCTGCGCCATCAACTCGGCTTCGACGGCGCGATCTTCAGCGACGACCTGTGCATGGAAGCCGCCGCCGTGGCGGGCGGCGTGGTCGAACGGGTGGCCGCCGCGCTCGACGCCGGCTGCGACATGGCGCTGGTGTGCAACCGGCCCGACCTGGCCGACGAGGTGCTGGCGAACTTGAAGGTCGACTGGCCCGCCCCCGCCCGCGCTCGGCTGGCGCGCATGCACGGCCATCCGCAGCCGCCGACGCTGGTCCAGTTGCGCGAATCGGCGCGCTACGTCAACGCGCTCCACCACCTCGCCGGGCTGGGGCAGGATTCCGCCGACCTTAACCTGGCCGATCCGACCGATTACTGTGGCCGCGCATAAGCACGATCACGACGCCGCGTCCGGCCACGGTGCCGGCCACAGCCACGCCCACACGGCGCAACACGGCACCCTGATCGTCGCCCTGCTGCTGACGCTGTCATTCGCCGGGGTCGAGGCGGTGGCCGGCTGGTGGTCGGGTTCGCTCGCGCTGCTGGCCGACGCCGCCCACATGGTCACCGACAGCTCCGCCCTGGGACTGGCGGCCGCGGCGGCCTGGCTGGCGCGACGCCCGCCCAGCATGCGGCATTCCTACGGCCTGGTGCGCGCCGAAGTGATGGCCGCGCTGTTCAACAGCCTCTTGATGCTGGTGCTGATCGGCTTCATCGTGCGCGAAGCCCTCGAGCGCGTCGGCGCCCCGCGCGAAATCGCCGGCGGCACCGTCATCGGCGTCGCGGTGATCGGCCTCGCGATCAATCTCGTGGTTGCCTGGGTGCTGAGCCGCGGCGAACATACGCTCAACAGCCGCGCCGCGCTGCTCCATGTTCTGGGCGACGCGCTCGGCTCGGTGGCGGCGATCACCGCCGGCATCGTCATCGTCACCACCGGCTGGACGCCGATCGACCCGCTGCTGTCGCTGCTGGTCGCGGCGCTGATTCTGGTGTCGGCGCTGCGCCTGCTGCGCGAAGTCGTGCACGTGCTGATGGAAGGCGTGCCGCTCAGTATCCAGCTCGATGCCGTCGGCCGGGATCTGGCCAAGCTCGACGGCGTGCTGCGGGTGCACGACCTGCACGTGTGGACGCTGTCGTCCGGCACCATCGCGCTGTCGGCCCACCTGGAAATCCGCGACCTGGCCGACTGGCCGGGCATCCTCGCCGCCGCCCGCCAGACCGTGGACACACAGCACGGCATCCGCCACGTCACCCTGCAGCCCGAAGTGCTGACGGCGCAGCCGCTGCTGCGCGCCCCCTACCCCCCGCCTTCCCCGCTCGCCTGATCCGACGGTTTTTGGATTTTTATTGCGCCGCGGCTTGATATTTTAATGAGAATCGTTATCATTCGTCTTTCTCGTTATTCATTTGCGTCACCATGCCGCCATGCCAACCGATCCCGCGCGCCCCGACAGACCGGCACACCCCCCGGCCGCCTCCTGCCTTCCGGTCGAGCCGGGGCAGCAGTCTTGTCCACTGGGCACCTTCCCGGCGGACCATTTATTTCAGGGCCACCAGGAAGTCCTGATTGCCCACAAGGGGGAAACCTACCGCTTGCGCATCACCAAAAACGGCAAGCTGATCCTGACCAAGTAGTTGCCCGCTCAAACCATTGAGCGCCATCCATTCGTCATCCATCGAAAGGGAAACCATGCACCCCACCTCGCTTCTCGTTGCCGCCCTGGTCATGCTGCGTCGTCCGTGCGCACGCAATCAGGCCACCGCATCGATGTTGCTCGCCCGCGCGGCGCAGCACATCGCGCTGAGCCCGGCCGAACGCGAGGCCTGCCTGTGCGTGGTCGACGAACTGGAGTGCGAAGTACTGTCCGCGCCGATGGCACAGGGGG
>JAHJNP010000216.1 GCA_018820745.1 Gammaproteobacteria bacterium | reverse complement strand
TCACCGACAAGTTCCTCGCCGGCCTGCCCGGTATCCAGAAGGAAGGCTGCGACGGCCTCATCACCTCGGCGCGCTTCATTCTGCACCGGCTACCCGCGCACACTCGCACCGTGTGCCTGGAATTCTTCGGCCACGCCTCCGAGGCCACGCCGGCGATCGTCGAAATCAAGCAGTATTGCGACGCCCACGCCGACGTCCTGCTCGCCGGGCTGGAGCACCTCGACGCGCGCTACGTCAAGGCGGTCGGCTATGCGACCAAAGCGCCGCGTGCCACACGCCCAAACATGGTGCTGCTGATCGACGTGGCGTCGGACCATGAAATCGCGGTGGGTGAAGCCGCCTCGCACATCGTGCGCATCGCCAACGCGCGCGGCGGCGAAGGCTTCGTCGCGGTGTCGCCGGAAGCGCGCCGGAAATTCTGGCTCGACCGTGCCCGCACCGCCGCCATCGCGGCCCACACCAACGCCTTCAAGATCAACGAGGACGTGGTGATTCCGCTGCCGCGCCTGGGCGACTACACCGACGGCATCGACCGCATCAACATCGAACTGTCGATCGCCAACAAGCTGAAGCTGCTCGACGCGCTGGCCGGGTTCTTCGCCGCGCCGCTGCCGCTGCTGGAAGACGACGAAACCGTGGCCGATGCGGCGCAGGTGGAGGACAAACGCCAGCGCGCGCAGGACCTGATCGAGTCGGTGCGCACCCGCTGGGCCGATTACCTGGCCAAGCTCGACGCGCCCTTCACCCCGCCCGCCGACGCATGCCCTCCGCTCTCCGCTCCCGGCTCTCCGCTCACCGTCTTCACCGCCCTGCGCGACAAGCACATTCGCGTGTCATGGAAGCGCGAAGTCCGCCGCGAGCTGCACCAGCTGTTCATCGGCCGCGAATACACCCGCGTGCTCGAGGCCTGCGACCGCATCCACAAGGAGGTGTTGAAGAGCCGCGTCTTCATCGCCCTGCACATGCACGCCGGTGACGGCAACGTGCACACCAACATCCCGGTCAACTCCGACGACTACGCCATGCTGCAGGCGGCCAACGCCGCAGTTGTGCGCATCATGGCGCTGGCGACCGAACTCGGCGGCGTGATTTCGGGCGAGCACGGCATCGGGCTGACCAAGCTGGAGTTTCTCGACGACGCCACCATCGCGAGCTTCGCCCACTACAAGAACAAGGTCGACCCCACCGGCCGCTTCAACAAGGGCAAGCTTTCGCCCGGCGCGGATCTGCGCAATGCCTACACACCGTCGTTTGGCCTGCTGGAAGCCGAGTCAATCATCCTCGAGGCCTCGGAAACCGGCGCCATCGCCGACTCGATCAAGGACTGCCTGCGCTGCGGCAAGTGCAAGCCGGTCTGCAACACCCACATTCCGCGCGCCAACCTGCTGTACTCGCCGCGCAACAAAATCCTCGCCACCTCGCTGCTGATCGAGGCCTTCCTGTACGAGGAGCAGACCCGGCGCGGGATCTCCTTGAAGCACTTCGACGAGTTCAGCGACGTCGCCGACCACTGCACCGTCTGCCACAAGTGCAAGAACCCCTGCCCGGTCGACATCGACTTCGGTGACGTCTCGATCGCCATGCGCAACCTGCTGCGCAAGCAAGGCAAGAAGAAGTTCAACCCCGGCACCTGGGCGTCAATGGCGTTTCTGAACGCGACCGACCCCGCCACCATCAAGGCGCTGCGGAAACCGCTGATCGAATGGGGCTACGCCGCGCAGCGGACGGGGCACACCCTGTTCAAGCGCATGGGGCTGATCCAGGCGCAGACGAAAAACCCGCCCGCCAGCCTGGGCAAACCCAAACTGGTCGCGCAGGTCATTCATCTGGTCAACAAGCCGATGCCGGGCGGGCTGCCGAAGAAAACCTCGCGCGCACTGCTGGGGCTGGAAGACGCATCGATCGTTCCGATCCTGCGCAACCCGGCCAAGCTGTCCGACGATGCCGACGCAGTGTTCTACTTTCCCGGCTGCGGCTCGGAACGGCTGTTCTCCCAAGTCGGCCTCGCCACCCAGGCGATGCTGTTCGAACTCGGCGTGCAGACCGTGCTGCCGCCCGGCTACCTGTGCTGCGGCTACCCGCAGACCGCGGGCGGCCAGGCTGACAAGGGCGAAGCGATCACCGCACAGAACCGCGTGCTATTCCATCGCGTCGCCAACACGCTGAACTACCTCGACATCAAGACCGTGATCGTGTCGTGCGGCACCTGCATGGACCAGCTGCTGAAATACGAATTCGAGAAGATTTTCCCTGGCTGCCGGCTGCTCGATATCCACGAATACCTGATGGAAAAAGGCGTGAAACTGGAAAACGTCAGCGGCGAGAAATACCTCTACCACGACCCCTGCCACACCCCGATGAAGACCCACGCGCCGATGAAAGTCGCCAACGCGCTGTTGGGCGGCGGGGTTGCCCTGTCGGACCGCTGCTGCGGCGAATCCGGCACGCTCGCCGTCACCCGCCCGGACATCTCGACCCAGATCCGCTTCCGCAAGGAAGAGGAAATCCGTGCCGGCGTCGCCGCATTGGGGGACGGCAAGCAGCCGGTCAAGCTTCTCACCAGCTGCCCGTCGTGCCTGCAGGGCCTGGCGCGCTACAGCGACGACACGAACACCGAGCCGGACTACATCGTGATCGAACTGGCGAAAAACCTGCTGGGGGAAAACTGGATGACGAACTACCTCACCCGCGTCGGCAACGGCGGCATCGAGCGGGTCCTGCTGTGAGCCTGTAGCTCCGATCAACTGGCGAAACCCGGGGCGCGATTGTCCCGGGAAATCCCCCATGCTAGCCTGCGGGCTTGCTGAGACCCGATAACAAGCATTTCAATCAAATACTTGGTCTCTTGGAGGAGGAAACAATGAATACCCGCTTGACGGCACTCGCTGCCGCACTGATCAGCTGCACCTCGTCCACCTGGGCAGCATTACCCACGCACGAAGCCTATTCGGCTGCGATTGACGTTGCAGCCGATTATCTGACTGGCGGAATTTATACAACCCATTCCGACATAACGACTTTGCCAGGGGACGTAGCGAACATCAGCGCGTCGGACCCTTTCACTGGGGGCCCCCTCTACGCCGCCTCAGCCAGCACCACTTTCGGAAGCAATCACGCCTACACCAGCGCAAACATGCTCCCCTTGGGCACGCTCGGGGCCATCAGCTATTCGGGCTGGTATGACACGGTCACGATCAGTGGAGGTAGCGGCACCGGCGTCATGCACTTCACCGTCCAATTGAACGGCAGCGTAGATGCGGGCGCGATCGCTGGGATTGCCGGTTATGGTTTGTATGCCAGCAGCGTGCACCCAACCCAACTTGCCAACGACACGATCATTAACTATGCCCCGCTCCCGACCAATCCATGGTTCCTGGATGGAAATGGAATAGCCCTCATTGCCGGCCACACGATTGGCGTATCGCCCTACAACGACGCCTCGCTCCTGTACACCACCGAAATTGTGCCGCGCCCTGACGGGATATATGGGATCCCCGCCCTGGAGTCCCCGCAGATACTTGTCGACCAGATCCTCGCGCCAGGGGCCGGGCAGAACGTCAACGTCACCCTGCACGGCACGCTGACCTTTACCTTTGGCGAGGCGTTCTACCTGATCGGCGGGCTGGGTACCGGCCTCGGCGGCATAGAGACATTTTGCGCGTTCAGCATCGACGGTTCCTGCACCCCACCGCCCAAAGACGGCACCGGCGCCACCACCCTCGATTTCTCCAACAGCGCCAACCTCATCAACATTGCGCTGCCGGAAGGGGCGACCGCGAGCTTCGCCTCCGGCACTGCCTACAACGTCACCGCCGTGCCGGAACCCGGCGAGTGGCTGATGCTGCTGGCCGGACTCGGGCTCATCGCCTGGCGCACGCGCCGCAACACGGCCTGAGGCTTGCCAAGTCCGTCGACGCCCCGCACCATGCGGGGCGTTTTGTTTTGGGAGTATTCAATGACTGCCTGCCCCTTGTGCGACACCCCGGCTGGAACGGTCCTGTGGCAGGACGCCTTCTGCCGCGTGGTGCTGGCCGACGAACCGGATTACCCGGGCTTCCTGCGCGTCATTCTCAACGCCCACGTGAAGGAAATGACGGATTTGCCCGCGGCTGATCAAGCGGCGTTGATGCGTGTGGTGTTCGCCGCTGAAGCGGCGCTGCGCGAGGTGCTGGCGCCCGACAAAATCAACCTCGCCTCGCTCGGCAACGTGGTGCCGCATCTGCACTGGCACGTGATTCCGCGCTTTGCGGATGATCCGCATTTCCCCAATCCGGTGTGGGGCGCCAGGCAGCGCGACACGCCGCGTGCCGTGCTGTCGAATCTGGACGCGCTATTGCGTGACGCGCTCAGCCGGCAGCTTGCACCTGCCCCGGAAACGGAATAACGGTAGCGGAAGGTGGGGCAGCCATCAGGCGCGGCGCGGGGAAGACGGCCGAGAAGGTGCTGCCTTTGCCGGGGGTGGACTGGATGTCCAGCCGCGCACCGTGGCGGGTGAGGACATGCTTGACGATGGCGAGCCCGAGGCCGGTGCCGCCGGTTTCGCGCGAGCGGCTGCGGTCGACGCGATAGAAGCGTTCGGTCAGGCGCGGAATGTGTTCGGTGGCGATGCCTTCGCCGGTATCGGTCACGGAAAAAATGCCCTCTCCATTACGCTCGCGCCAGGCCAGTGTGATTTCGCCGCCATCCGGCGTATAGCGCACGGCATTCGACACGAGGTTGCCGAGCGCGCTGCGGATTTCCTGCAGATTGCCTTTCAGCCAGGCGCTGCTGTCGAGCTGCAGGCTGACCCGATGCCGCCCATGGCTCAGCGACTCCGCCTCGGATTTCAGCGCGTGCGCCAGTTCGGCGACATTGACGGGCTCGTCTTTTAGCGTGTGATCGGTGCTTTCCAGGCGCGACAGCGTCAGCAGGTCATCCAGCAGATGCTGCATGCGCCGGGTGTGGTCGAGCATCAGGTCGAAATAGCGGCGCGATTCGCCGGGCGGCAGGTCGGGGGCGTCGGCGAGGGTTTCGACGAAGCCGCCGACCACGGTCAGCGGCGTGCGCAGCTCGTGCGAGACGTTGGCGATGAAGTCGCGCCGCATGGCGTCGACCCGCTCAAGGTCGGTGATGTCGCGGGCGACCAGCAGTTTCTTGCCTTCGCCGAACGGCACCAGTTGCAGCGACAGGGTGATCTCGCGG
>JAHJNP010000215.1 GCA_018820745.1 Gammaproteobacteria bacterium | reverse complement strand
GTCCGAGTTCCGCAGCACGGGGCGTTTTATGCCCCGTGCCAGGGCGAGTTGGTGGAGCGCCCGCCCGCGCGCGCCAAATCGGGAACCCGCAGGGCAGCGATGTGGGGTCGCCTTTTCTTTGGTTACTTTCTTTTGGCGAAGCAAAAGAAAGTAACTCGCCCAGAGGCGAAAAGCGAAGCCGTCGCCTATTACAAACTAAAGGCGAAGAAGATCTAACCATGCCCTTCTTTGACTACCGCGCCATCGACCAGACCGGCCGCACCACCCGGGGCACGCTGTCGGCTGTCAACGACGTCGACCTCGAACTGCGCCTGAAGCGCATGGGACTCGACCTCATCACGCTGGCCGAGCTTTCGCGCCAGTACGCCCCCAGCGGCCGCGAGCGCGTCACCCTGCGCGATCTGGTGACGTTCTGCATCCACATGCGCTATATCACCCGCGCAGGGATTCCGCTGCTCGACGGATTGCGCGACCTGCGCGACACCATGGAAAAGCGCGGCTTTCGCGACGTGTTGACCGCGCTGCTGGAAGACCTGGAGGGCGGCAAGGTCTTGTCGCAAGCACTTGCCGCGCACCCGGCGGTGTTCGGCGCCGTGTTCGTCCACAGCGTGCGCGCGGGGGAGCAGACCGGCCTGCTGGACGCGGTGTTCGATCGCCTGGCCGAATCGCTGAAGTGGCAGGAAGAGGTTACCGCCAAGGCCAAGCGGCTGATGATCTATCCGGCGCTGGTGCTGGCCGTCGTCGGCACGGCCATCCTGTTCTTGCTGGTGTATCTGGTGCCGCAGGTGCTCTCCCTGGTCGAGACCATGGGGGTGGTGCTGCCGCTGCCGACGCTGATCCTGATGGCGGTCTCGGAAGCGGTGCGCTCGTACTGGCTGATTGGTTTGGTGCTGGCGCTGGCGCTGGGCGTCGGGCTGCCGCTGTGGGTGAAACGGAGCGAGGCCGGGCGCGACTGGTGGGACCGTACCCAGTTGCGGCTGCCCGTCATCGGGCCGATCGTGCAGAAGATGGCGCTGGCGCGCTTCACCAACACCCTGGCGATGATGTACCGCTCGGGGGTGACGGTGCTCGACGCGCTGCGTGCGGGCGAGATGGTCGCCGGCAACCGGGTGATTGCCAGCGGCATCCGCCGCGCGGCGCAGCAGATTGCCGACGGCCGCGGCCTGTCCGAAAGCTTTCAGTCGCTGGCGCTGTTCCCGCCGCTGGTGATCCGCATGCTGCGCGTGGGCGAATCCACCGGCGCGCTCGACGAAGCGCTGGAGAATGTGACGTATTTTTATAACCGCGAAGTGCTCGACTCGATCGAAAATGGCCTCAGGGTGCTGGAACCGCTGCTCACCGCCATCCTCGGTTTGTTGCTCGGCGGGATTCTCGTATCGGTGCTGCTACCGGTTTACGACCTGATCGGAAACCTGCCATTGTGATGCTCGACCATCGCCTGATCCTGCTTGCCACCCCACGCCAGATCGGCGTACTCGACTGGCGTCCGGGGCATATGCACTGGCTGGGCGAGTTTGCCGCCAGCGAAGGGGGGCTGGCGGCGTTTCGGCAGGTGCTGGTCAAGCACGCGCAGCTGCCGGTGCTGCTGGTCGCCGACACGGTGGACGAGGATTACCGCAGCGAGATTCTGCCGCATGTGCAGGGGCGCGCGCGCGACGAACTGCTGGCCCGCAAGCTCAAACAGGTGTTCCGCAACGCGCGTTTCACCGGTGCCTGGCGACAGGCCCGCGAAACAACCGGCCGCCGCGACGACCGCTATCTGCTGGCCGCCCTGACCGATGCCGACTGGCTGACGCCATGGCTCAGCGTGCTGCATCGCGAACGGGTGCCATTGTGCGGCATCACCCCGCTGGCGCTGGCGTATCAGCACCTGCTGGCCAGGCTGCGAGTGCAGGCGCCGCACACGCTGCTGGCATGCCGCCTCAACAACAGCCTGCGGCTGTCCTACTACCACAACGGCCTGTTGCGTTTTTCGCGCCTGATCGGCAGCGACACGCCCACCCAGCTATCGGGCAATGCGGCCGACGAAATTGCCAAGACCCAGCTTTATCTCACCGGCCAGCGCATCCTGCCGCGCGAAGCCCGCCTGCACGTGCTGCTGCTGGACCCCAGCGGCCAGCTCGACAGCGCGCAGGCCCCGCTCAATGCCGACCCCGCGTTCAGCACGCGACTAATCGACATGCCGAGCCTCGCGCGGGCGCTGCGCATTCCCGACAGTTTCCTGGCCGCCACCCTGGAAGTCGCGCCGCTGGCTGCGATTGCGGGCGAGGCCGTGCAGCTGAATCTGGCGCCGCCCGAACTGCTGCAGCACCATACCGAATTCCGCTGGCGCCGCGGCCTGAATCAGGCGGCAGGCATCGTGGCCGCGATCGGCCTGACCATCACCGCGACGTATTGGCTCCATGCCCAGGATCTGAGCGACCAGGTGCAGCAGATTCAGGGCGAGGTGCAACGCGGGGATGCACGCCACGCCGCCATTGTGCGCAACTTCCCCGCGCTCGCCACCCGGCCCGACCAGCTCGGCCAGACCCTGGCCCTGGCCGCGCAACTGAACCATGCCCCTCTCGACGTCAACGCGCTGTTCCTGCCGCTGGGGCAAGCGCTGGCCGCGCATCCCGAGGTGGTCGTCAAAACCCTGATGCTGCAGGACATGGCAGACGGCATGGCGGAGATCACGCTGGACGCGCGGCTGTCAGACTTTGACGGCAACTATCGCGCCGCCATGTCGCGTATCGACAGTTTCGTCTCCCGTCTGGCCGCCACACCGGGCGTGACGGCGGTCGAACGTGTGGCGAGTCCGGTCAACACCGCCTCCAGCGCCACCCTCACCGGCAAAACCACGGGCGAAACCAAGCCCGAAGAGACCCGCTTCACCTTGAGCCTGCAGGTGCGTACATGATGACCCGGCCGCCGATCGCCGCGCTGAAAACCTCGATCCTGCTGCTGCTTGCCGCCAGCGTGCTGTCTGCTGCGGGCATTTTCTGGAGCCACCAGCAGGACGTCGAAGCGCGCGCCGATTTGCAACGCCAGCAAACGGCACTCAGTGCCGCACACGCGCGCCAGCAACAGGGCCAAATGGAGGCGCGCCTGATTGCGCAGCATCTCGGCGCCTACCACGCGCTGATTGCACGGGGATTTGTCGGCGAAGAAAGCCGCCTCGCCTGGATCGAGGCGGTGCACCTCGCCAATCAGGACGCCCGGCTTTACGGACTCACCTACATCCTGTCGCCGCGCACGGCCGCGCCGGCCGCCCTGGCCGGCGGCCTGCCGCTCAAGCAGACCCGCATGGTGTTGAAAATGCCCGTGTTGGTGGAAACCGATCTGCCGAATTTTCTCGACGCCCTGCGCGCGCGCGCGCCCGGCCTGTTCCGCGTCAACAGCTGCCGCCTCGCCCGCATCACCGACGCCCCGCCGCAGCCGGTCAACCGCCCCGAACTCGACGTCGAATGCGAACTGCTGTGGTTTACCGTGGCAACAGACACAGGGACAGTGCGATGAAAGCCTGTTCACCACAGAGACACAGAGACACGGAGAACAGCAGACCCATTCGGCGCGGGATGGCGCATCACTGTTCAGCCTTGTTTTTCTCCGTGTCTCTGTGCCTCTGTGGTTCAGGCTTTGCAGCGCCAGACCTGCCCGGCCGCCTGTTCTACACCCCCGAGCAGCGCGCGCAACTCGAAGCCGCGCGCGTCCGCAACGTCACCCAGGTCGGGCGGGCGGCGCCCGACGCAGGCGCCCCGCCGCCGGTACGCTATGACGGCGTGCTGGTCCGCTCCGACGGCAAAACCACGCGCTGGGTCGACGGTCAGCCGCAGCTCGATGCATCCGGGGTGGCGGGGCTGAAGCCGGGCCAGATCCGGGCCGACGGCCGTGTGTATGAACCCTACCAGGTGCTGCGCCCCAGCCCCGCCGCGCCTGTCGCTGAGAAACCTGCGCCATGAAGCGGACACGCGGCTTCACCCTGATCGAGCTGGCGATCGTGCTGGTCATCGTCACCATCCTGATCGGCGGGCTGGCGATGCCGCTGTCGGCGCAGATTCAGGCACGGCGGATTGCGGAAACCAACAAGACGCTGGAAGAGGCACGCCACGCGCTCGTGGGATATGTCATGTCTCATCCCTCTTCCGGCAATCCAGACAAACCCTATCTTCCATGTCCTGACACGAATGGGGATGGCCTGGAAAACCGGACTGGCGATATCTGCACCAATCCCGATGGCTGGTTTCCCTGGGCCGATCTGGGCACAGGCGCTCAGGACGCCTGGGGCAACCGCCTGCGTTACAGCGTCGAAAACCGGGAATATGCCGACCGGTCGAAGGGCTTGCCAAACCTGGCCCTTCTCACCCCGCCTTACGCCACCCTCAATTTGAAACGCATTTGTCGCAGCAGCGCATGCACGTCGTTCGATGCCGTCTACTTGCCTGCTGTCGTGTTCTCGCATGGACCAAACGGATGGGGTGCCCTGAATATCAATGGCAACACATTGGCCGCACCGACCAGCGCGGATGAACTGGAAAACACCAACGCTGGCCCCAGCTTCGTCAGCCGCACCCCGAGCAAGGCCGGGGATGCCAGCGGTGAATTCGACGATCTGGTCGTGTGGGTTTCAGACGGCGTACTCAGGAGCCGGGTGTGCCCTGCAGGCGGATGTCCATAGCCTGCAACCTGAACGAGACCCGCCCCGCCTGATTGTCGGGTAGTTCCAGTCGATACCCCACGCGTGCGGCCTGCCGCGCTGCCTGATACAGCCCCACCCCCAAGCCGAAATCCGATGCCACCGGGCTCAGGAACAGGTTGCGCGCCACGTGTTCGGGTGCCGGCGCACCGCTGTCGGTCACGGCGAGGCTCACCAGCGGATGCAGCGCCAATCGCACTTCTACCGCAAGGCCCGGCTCGCGCTGGCGTTTGCGCAGGGCATTGGTCAACAGATTGTCGGCAACGCTGTCGAACAGGTCCTGCGGCAGCGGAGTGTCGTCGAGTGCGCAGGCAAAGAACTGCACGTCGTCATGTTCGTAGCGCGTCTGCAGGGCTGCCCACCAAGCCTGCGCGGAAATCTGGGCAACATCCATTTCAGCCGGCTGCTTCAATTTGTCGACGGTCTGCGACAGGCGTGCCGCCAGCTGGGGCAGCTGGCGCTTCATCAGCGCCTGCAGACGCTCGCCGTCTTCCGGGGTGGAGGTGTCGGCCGCGGCGATCAGGGTCTTCATCGACTGCAGGATGTTCTTCACGTCGTGGGTCAGGCGCGCGCCGGTGTCGTGGATGGCCTGGCTGTAAGCCTGCTCGCGCAGGGTCTGCTCGCGCACCTTGGAAGCATAGAAATAACCCAGCAGCTGCGACAGCAGCCGCACATGCAGCGCCAGCGCGGGGGTGAGCGGGCGCGGCGCCTGCCAGGTCAGGGTCAGGCCATGAAAGGAATGAACGAGGGCATGCTCGGCGGGTTCGCCGAACGTCCCCTCGCCGCGCGCGGCCTGCCAACGGCCGCCGCGGATCCAGGTCAGTTCGTGCAGGTCAGCGAGCGCTTCGCGCACGAACGACTCGGGGTCGCGCTCGCGCTCGGCCAGCGTCGCCAGCCGCTGCGCCCAGCCTTCGAACGGCAGCCCCACCGACAGCAGATAACGCGAAGTCACCTGCCCCAGCCCGGCAAAGCCGGCGCGCGGATTCCACAGCCACGACAGCGCCAGCAGCAGCGTCGCCATGCCCAGCAGCGTCTGCACCAGCGCCCAGGCGTAGCTCACCTTGGCCACCGCCACCACGGCAAACGCGCCCAGCGCCACCACCATGACGAGCAGCGACAGCATCAGCCCATAGATGAAGTCGAGCGTGGACGACGCACCTCGCTGGCGGCTGGCGGGCAGGAACAGGATCGCCAGCGGCAACAGCGGCAGGCCATAACGCACCGCGGCCTGCTGTTCATCGGGCAATGCGGCGGCGGTCAGCGTTTGCGGCAGCACCCAGGCCAGCAGCAGCGCGAGCAGGTAGGCCAGCGCGAGCAGATAGGCCAGCCGCTGACTGCGTTCGTTTTGCGACGTCGCCACCGCCCCCACCAGCCCCGCCAGAATGGCCAGCCACAGCGCCATTACCCAGGTGCTGTCCACCAGCACCAGCAGCGCCGCCATGGCAAACACCGGCAGCGCCAGCCGCGGCTCGATACGCGCTTCGCTGCGCACCAACGGCTGCCACAACAGGAACAGTCCGTAATGCGCCAGCAGGAACGCACGCGTCACCGCCGCCTCGGCATCGAGCATCACGGCCGCGTGCAGTGCCAGCAGCATCAGCGCCAGCCAGCGCCCAGGCGCCACCCGAGTGAACAGGTTAACCAGCGACGTCAGCCAGACCAGCCGCGGTGCTGTTTCAGTGCGCTCAGACATATTGGGGATCAAAGTACAAACAGGATAGGTTCAGCATGACAGAGCTATCGGCATTTCGCCCTGAAAATGGAGTCCACGCACGTCCATCTCCCGGCATACCGTGCCGAAAACCCGGCAGAGGCGTCGTGTTTTCGTCAAACCCGCGCTCACCCAGGCAAATTTTTATTACTTTTTACTATTTTTATCAATTGGTTACACGGATGAACTGGGTGGTACATATTTTGCATGTTGGGGGGCTGGTAATAACATAACGGAGCTTCCGCCATGCATCACCCCAATATCCTACGACGCCAGTCGGGTTTCACCCTGATCGAGATCGCCATCGTGCTGGTCATCATCGGTCTGCTGCTGGGCGGCATTCTAAAGGGGCAGGAGCTGATCAACAGCGCCCGGGTGAAAAATCTCGGCACCGACTTCCGCAATATCCCGGTTTTCATCTACGGCTACCAGGACAAATACCGGGCATTGCCCGGCGACGACTCCGCCGCCAACACCCATGTGACGGGCACAGTCGCCACCACGAACGGCACAACGGGCAATGGGGTAATCGAGGGTACCTGGTACAGCACCACCACCACCGACGAATCCTACCTGTTCTGGCAGCACGTGCGGCTTGCTGGCCTGGCGCCAGGTCCTACAGTGATCGGTGCCGGTTATCTTCCCGTCAACGCGCTGGGCGGCCAAATTGGCGTCCAGAGTGCAGCGCCTTTTGCCAATATGAATGGCACCTATTTCATCTGCTCAACCGGAATCCCGGGAGAATTCGCCAAGCAACTCGACACCCAGTTGGATGACGGCAATACGGCTGCAGGATCGATGCGGGCTGGTACCACTGCTACCCCCTCTGTCGCCGTAGCCACAACGCTTGATGACTCCACGAACTACACTGTCTGCATGGGCATTTGATTCAAGGCTCTGTAGACACCAGCCCGCTTCGGCGGGCTTTTTTATTGCTCACGCGTCAGCCATCATCCCTGTAACACCCTGAACTCCGCCGCCGCCAGCCCATCGGCGGCGCCGCGCAGCACCAGCACGTCGCCCACCCGAACTTCGGTGTC
>JAHJNP010000214.1 GCA_018820745.1 Gammaproteobacteria bacterium | reverse complement strand
GCTGGCTGCTCGGGCGCACCTGGGGGCAGGGTAGTGACAGTTTGAAACTCGAAGGCCGCTTCGCGCCCGAGGTGTTTGACGAACTCGCGAAGCGGGGACACGCGGTAGAGCGGGTGGAAGATTATGCGCAGATGATGGGGCACGCGGGCGTCATCCGCGTGCTGGACGATGGCACCTGCGAGGCGGCTTCCGATCCGCGCAGCGACGGGGCCGCCGCCGGCGCCTGATCAACATTCAACAACACGTAGGGCCGCTGACGGCCGCATGAGGGAATTCAATTGCTGGAGATCGTTTCTTTTCTTGGACTGGGCTTGGTTGCCGGGCTGCTCGCCGGCATGCTCGGGATCGGCGGCGGCGTCGTGGTCGTCCCGGTGCTGATCTGGATTTTCCAGCAGCACGGTCTCGCGCCTTCGATCGTTCCGCACCTCGCCATTGGCACCTCGCTGGCCGCCATCGTGTTCACCTCGATGTCGGCCATCTGGGCGCAGCAGAAGCGCCGCGCCATCGACTGGCCGGTGGTGCGCCTGCTGGCCCCGGCCACGCTGCTCGGCGGCTTCGCCAGCGGCTACCTGGCCGGCTTCATCCCGGCGGCCATGCTGAAGGGATTCTTCGCTGCCTTCCTGCTGCTCGTCGGCACCCAGTTTGTGCTGGATTGGAAGCCCGCCGCACACTGGCGTCTGCCGGGGCGGGGCGTATTGTGGGGCGTCGGCCTCGGCATCGGTTCGTTCTCGGCGCTGCTCGGCATCGGCGGCGGCAATATCACCGTACCTTTCCTGCATGCCTGCAATCTCGAACTCAGGCGCGCCATCGCCATCTCCACAGCGCTGGGCCTGCCCATCGCGCTGTTTGGCGCGGCCGGATTCGTCCTGTCCGGTTGGGGGAACGCGCTGCTGCCGCCCGGAACCGTGGGCTATGTATCGCTGCCTGCCCTGGCGGCGATTGCCGGCGCCGCCGTGCTGACCGCGCCGCTGGGGGTTCGCCTGGCGCACGACTTGCCGGTCAGTAAGCTGAAGCGGGTGTTTGGCGTGCTGGTGCTGGCGATCTCGCTGCGCATGCTGTGGACCGTGCTGGTGTAAGGACCGAGGAGGAGACGCGTGTGAACGATCTGGATCAGAAGATACTCGCCATGCTGGTTGACGACGGCCGCATGAGCTTCGCCGACATCGCCCGCGAACTGAACATTTCCCGGGTTCATGCCCGCGACCGGGTACAGCGTCTGATCGGAGAAGGCGTCATCGAAAAATTCACCGTCATCGTGAACCCGGAAAAGGTCGGCACCATTGTCTCGGCTTTCTTCGATGTCGAGGTCGATCCTCAGGGGATCGAGATGGTCGCCGAGGATCTGGCCAAGCAACCCGAAGTCAGAAGCCTCTACATCATGAGCGACATGACCAGCTTGCATATTCATACCCTGACCGAAGACAACACGGCGCTTGAAGATTTCGTCCGCCGCAATCTGTTTTCGCGCCGTCACGTCGTCAAGGTGAATTGCAAGCTGTTGCTCAGCCGGGTAAAAAACCGCCGTGGGGGGCCGCGTATTTAGTCCACTTGAATTGGGTAACACACTGCTTGAGCGGCATCTCTCGTTAAGGGCATGAGCAAGTGCGACTTTGCTGGCGGCCCGGTTATCCGGGAACCCGAAACAAGTACATTCAGATCCAGAGAACGAGCCGTATGACGATTAAGCAGACTGACAAGGACGACCCGCCCAAGGCACGCCAGCGTGTCGTCAAGGTCCGCCGCGACTACAACACCTGGGTCGCCAACGAGACGATGGAAGACTATGCGCTGCGCTTTACGCCGCGCAGCTATCGCAAATGGACGGAGTCGCGGGTGGCCAACACCGCCTTCGGGGCGGCGGCCTTTCTGGTGCTGGAGGCGGTGGGCGCGACGCTGCTGGTGAATTACGGCTTTCTCAACGCCGCGCTGGCCATCCTCGCCACCGGCCTGATCATCTTCATGGTGGGCCTGCCGGTGAGTATCTATGCCGCCCGCTACGGGCTGGACATGGACCTGCTGACGCGCGGCGCGGGCTTCGGCTACCTCGGCTCCACCATCACTTCGCTGATCTACGCTTCGTTCACGTTCATCTTTTTCGCGCTGGAGGCGGCCATCATGGCCTATGCCCTCGAGCTGGCGTTCGGTATCCCGCCGGCATGGGGGTACCTGATCTGCGCGCTGGTGGTGATCCCGCTCGTCACCCACGGCGTCACCGCCATCAGCACGCTGCAAACGATCAGCCAGCCGGTCTGGCTGGTGATGCTGGTGCTGCCGTTTGTCTTTCTGCTGGTGCAGGAGCCGGATGCTTTTGCCGGGATCACCGGCTATGCCGGCAAGGGCACCACGGGTTTCGACATCCATCTGTTCGGCGCCGCCATGGAGGTGGGGCTGGCGCTGATTACCCAGATAGGCGAACAGGTAGATTACCTGCGCTTCATGCCCGATCACACGCCAGCCAACCACCGTCGCTGGTGGGTCGGCGTGGTGGTGGGCGGTCCCGGCTGGGCGGTGGCGGGAGGACTCAAGATGCTGGGCGGGGTGCTGCTGGCCTGGCTGGCGATCAGCCACATGGTGCCGCTGGAACGCGCGGTCGACCCCAACCAGATGTACCTGGTCGCCTACGAATACGTGTTCCCCCAATATGAATGGGCGGTCGCGGCGACGGTACTGTTCGTGGTGATTTCGCAGCTCAAGATCAATGTCACCAACGCCTACGCTGGCTCGCTCGCCTGGTCGAATTTTTTCGCCCGCCTCACTCACAGCCATCCGGGGCGGGTGGTGTGGGTGGTGTTCAACATCCTGATCGCGCTGATGCTGATGGAGCTGGACCTATTCCAGGCGCTGGGCCGCGTGCTGGGCCTGTATTCCAACGTGGCGGTGGCATGGATGATGGTGGTGGTGGCCGATCTGGTGATCAACAAGCCGCTCGGCCTGTCGCCGCCCGGCATCGAGTTCCGCCGCGCGTATCTGTACGACATCAACCCCGTGGGGGTCGGCGCAATGGGCATCGCCTCGGGGCTGTCGGTGGCCACCTATGTGGGGCTGTTCGGCGACACGCTGCAGCCCTTCGCCATTTTCATCGCGCTGGGTGCGGCACTGGTCTGCTCGCCGCTGCTGGCCTGGCTCACCGGCGGCCGCTATTATATTGCGCGCGCGGTCGAGCCGGTCGATTGCGCGGCGGGCACGCACAGCTGCTGCATCTGCGGCAAGGATTACGAAGCGGACGACCTGGCGCGGTGCCCAGCCTATCAGGACAACATCTGCTCCCTGTGCTGTTCGCTCGACGCGCGTTGCCACGACCTGTGCAAGCCACACGCGCGGCTGGGCGAGCAGTGGGCGCTGCTGCTGGAGCGTTTTCTGCCGGCGCAGGCGCGGCCGTTTCTCGACGCCGGCCTTGGTCACTACCTGCTGCTGATGGCCGGCGTGGTGCCGCTGCTGGTGCTGTTGATGGGGCTGCTCTACTACCAGGAAGTGCTGGCGCTGACCGACGAAACCGCCGCCCTGCTGCCGGCCTTGCAGCAGTCGTACCAGCGCGCATTCGCGGCCTTGCTGCTGGTGTCGGGCGTGGTCGCCTGGTGGCTGGTGCTCACCCACAAAAGTCGTCAGGTGGCGCAGGAGGAATCCAACCGCCAGACCGAACTGCTGATGCAGGAGATCGATTCTCATCAGCGCACCGATGCGCTGCTGCAGCAGGCAAAGCTTGTGGCCGACCAAGCCAACCAGGCCAAGAGCCGCTACATCACCTCGATCAGCCACGAGCTGCGCACGCCGCTCAACAGCATCCTCGGCTATGCGCAGATTCTGGATCAGGACGAGTCCATTCCGCCGCAGCGGCGGCAGGCGATCACCGTCATCCGTCGCAGCGGCGACCATCTGCTGTCGCTAATCGAAGGCACGCTGGACATCGCCCGCATTGAAAGCGGCAAGCTCACGCTCAACGTGCGTCCGCTCAAATTTCCGGATTTCGTTCAGCAGCTGGTCGGCATGTTTGAGCAGCAGGCGCGCCACAAGGGGCTGGATTTCCACTACCTGCCGGACGGCGCGCTGCCCGCCATGGTGCGCGCGGACGAACGGCGGCTGCGCCAGATCCTGCTGAATATCCTGGGCAATGCGGTCAAGTTCACCGTCAGCGGCAGCGTCACCCTGCACCTGCGCTACCAGCGCGAAATGGCATTCTTCACCATCGAGGACACCGGTCCCGGCATCGCGCCCGAAGAAATCAGCCACATCTTCGAGCCCTTCTCGCGCGGCAGCGCCGCCCACGTCGGCGCCACCGGCGGCACCGGCCTCGGCCTCACCATTGCCCGCATGCTGACCGACGTGATGGGCGGCGAGCTCTCCGTGACCGGGCAGCCTGGCGCCGGCAGCCGCTTTGAAGTGCGCCTGTTCCTGCCGCGTATCCACGCCGGGCAGCTGGTGACCGAACTGCCGCTGGCGCAGCGCGTCGGCTACGTCGGCATGCGGCGGCGCATTCTGGTGGTGGACAACGAGCAGGTGGACCGCGAACTGCTGGTCAACATTCTGGAGCCGCTCGGCTTTCAGGTGATGCAGGCCGCCAGCGGGCAGCAATGCCTGCAGGACATCCCGCGTTTCCGCCCCGATGCCATTTTCATGGATCTGGCCATGCCCGGCATGGACGGCTGGGAAACCCTGCGGAGGATTTGCGAAGGAGGGCTGACCGATGCTGCCCTTGCCATCATCTCGGCGAACGCGTTCGAGAAAGGCGCCGAAAACGAGGTGGGCATCACAGGCGAGGATTTCTTCACCAAACCCCTGCGCGTCGAAGAACTGCTCGACTGGCTCGGCAACCGGCTGGCGCTGGAGTGGGTGCGGGTAAGCCGGCCCATGCCCGTCGCCCCCACGCTTGTGCCTGTACCCGCAATCATCGCACCCGATCCGGCGCAACTGGCCACGCTCGGCGAACTGATCGACCTTGGTTACATGCGCGGCATTCTCAACAAGCTCGACGAGATCGAGCGCCTGGATAGCGTGCACGGCGAGTTCGTGCGCGTGATACGCAGTCTGGCCGGGCGTTTCCAGTTCGAGGCGATGAAGGAAGTTTTACGGAAGAGCACCGATGCCAGCCATTGATCGCATGAACGAGGATGTCGTCCTGATCGTTGACGACGTGCCCGAGAATCTTTCCCTGCTGTACGACGCCCTCGACGAGGCCGGTTATGCCGTGCTGGTGGCCACCAACGGCGAAAGCGCCCTGCAGCGTGCGCGCCAGAGCTTGCCCGATGTCATCCTGCTGGATGCCGTGATGCCCGGTATGGACGGCTTCGAAGTGGCCCGGCAACTGAAGACCGACGCCGACACCCAGCGCATCCCCATCATCTTCATGACCGGGCTGACCGAAACAGAGCATGTCGTCGCCGCTTTTGCTGCGGGCAGCACCGACTACCTCACCAAGCCCATCCGCCCATCCGAAGTGCTGGCCCGCATCGCCGCCCACGTCCAGAGCGCCCGGCAGACGCAGCAGGCGCGCAGCGTGCTGGACGCGTACGGGCAGGCCTGCGTGTCGATGCGGCCGACCGACGGCGCGCTGCTCTGGCAAACCCCGCTGGCGCGTACCCTGCTGCTGAAATACGGTGGCCCGGACCAACAGCCGCTGCTTGCCCGCCTCCACGCATGGCTGCAAAACGCGACTGCCAGCCCGCCGCCCGCGACGCTTGAAATCATGGGCGAAGAGGGACGGATGGTGTGCGCCCTGCACGGCCTCACCGAAGAAGGCGAGTGCCTGCTGGTGCTGCACGAGGAAAGCGATGCCGCCATGACCAAGGTCCTGGTGGAGGCTTTCCGGCTCACCCTGCGCGAAGCGGAAGTGCTGTACTGGGTGATCTACGGCAAGACCAACCGGGACATTGGCGACATCCTGGGCATCAGCCACCGGACGATCAACAAGCATATGGAAAACCTGTTCGAAAAATTGGGCGTGGAAACCCGTACTGCAGCAGCAGCCGTGGCCATGCGACGCTGGCAGCTGCCAGCGCAGGCAGAAACGAAAAAGCCTTGAGCGAGCCATCCCACAGGGCTTCTGAAAACAGTAAGGCGTTAACTCACGTGCCGCTCAATCGTTATATCGTCGAATTCGCTCGCGCAAGCTTCATTGTTGCATTGAAATGGACGGCTGCTAGATTCGATGGCTTTCAATCCGTTCGATGGCAAAGCTACTCGGGCGGGCGCCATCCACCATCGGCCGCGAGCTCAAGCGCAACGATGGCCAGGAATGCTATCGGGCGAGTCAGGCTGACTAGGCCGCCGGGATCGGGTGCATCGACCTAAGCCTGTAAACCGGATGAGAACCGAACGTTGGCTCATATCGTGGCAGGCAAGCTCCATTGGCAGTGGTCGCCGGAGCAGATCGCCGGATGGCTGAAGCGTACGTACCCGGGCGACGAGACATTCCAGGTGCCACACGAAACCATTTATCGCAGCCTCTTCGTTCAAGCCCGAGGCGCCCTGAAGAAGGAGTTGCTGGAGCATTTGCGGCGCACGCGAATCATGCGCCGTTCGCGCCACCACACGCAGAAGACTGACAATCACGGCAGGATCATTGGCGCGGTATCGATCAGCGAGCGTCCGGCCACGGCTGAAGATCGGGCGGTGCCAGGTCATTGGGAAGGCGACCTTCTGTGTGAAAGCAGCAACAGCCAGATTGCGACCCTCGTCGAACGCCATACGCGCTATGTGATGCTGGTGAAGGTCACCAGCAAGGATACCGAGACGGTCACCAACGCGTTGATCAAAAACGCTCGCAAGTTGGCGCAAGAACTATACAAGTCGCTAACTTGGGATCGCGGTAAAGAGATGGCCGTCCACAAGCGCTTCACATTGGCGACCGACATCAAGGTCTACTTCTATGATTCTCATAACCCTTGGCAGCGCAGAACAAATGAGAATACAAATGGGCTCTTGCGGCAGTATTTTCCCAAGGGGACCGACCTGTCGGTCTACTCGCAAGCCAAGCTCAATGCAGTGGCAAGGCGATTGAATGAGCGTCCACGGAAAACACTAAACCACGAAACACCCGCCGAACGATTTAACCAATCTGTTGCATCCACCGGTTGAATCCGCAGGCCGGTAGTAGCCTTTCAGAAACAGCAAGTAATCAAAGCTTCCCTTCATTGATCGGTGTATCGCTTGTCCGCACCATTCCTGCGCCGCGCTGTGCCGCCCTTTTCGCTGCCCATCTAACAACCGACCGGAAAACCATTTGGCAGATATCACTGCATTCTTTTGTTTTTAACAGGGGGGTATTTTGTAAGCATCAACCGTCATTACCGCTTACATATGCTCTGAATCGTGAATAGTGCGGGCTGCGTCATCGTGGTGCACGCCTTATGAGATATTTTTGGAGATGACGGCACGAATAAATTTATTAATCTTACAAATCATTAACTTGAATTGTTTTTATTGACTGGCACAAGGCTTGCTCATAGTTCTCCAGCGCTGTTGATCAAACCGTATCAATTATTAGGAGAAAAACATGACTGAACAGTCTCACAAAAACAAACTTGCCGATGTTTTCGCTGCCGGGATGAGCCGCCGCGGGTTCATGAAGCCGATGCGGGACAAAGGGGGTGTGTTCGGGCGTTTACGCCAGGTCGCTATTAGCGGCACTTTCCTCGTGGCACTCGTAGTCTCGGGTCAAGTCCAGGCGGCCGCGCCGACGGTGCCGGAAGCATGCAAGGCCTTGCAGAAGAAGTTTCCTCAGTTCAAGGGCAAAACGCTCGTCAACGCGATTAACCCGCACACACCCGGCTACGAAACCCTCGATCCCAACGATCCGAGCAAATACGTCGGCCTCGACATTGATCTGGGCGAGGCCATCGGCAGCTGTCTCGGCTTCACAATGGCCTATAAACCGGTCGCGTTCGCGGCCCTGCTGACTACGCTGCAAAGCGGTCAGGCCGACATCGTGATCTCCGACATCTATGCCACCGAGGAGCGTGCCAAGGCCGCCGATTTCATCACCTATTCCAAGGTGTTCGACGGTGTGCTGGTGGCCAAGGGCAATCCCAAGAAGATCACCGGTATCGACAAATCCTTGTGCGGTGCGACGGCGGCCGAAAACACCGGCTTCGTCGAGGTGCCGCTGATCCAGAATCTCGCATCGGTGTGCAAAGCAGCCGGCAAAGCAGAGCCCGCTCTCCAACTGTACGACAACAATGCCAACTGCATCCAAGCCATCCTGGCAGGTCGCGCCGATACGTATATCAACGACGTCAACACCGTCGACCAGGCGGTCAAGGCCTATCCGGACAAACTCGCGAAGGCTGCCACCCTGGCGCTGCCTTACTCGGTTGGCATCGCAGTGCCCAAGGGCAAGAAAGAGTTCCGTGACGCCATCATGGCGGCACTGGTCGAGATCCAGAAGGCCGGCCTGCAAACCAAGATGTTGCAGAAGTGGTCCATCCCGCTCGAAAACCTGGAAACACCCCGACTCGTGCTGGCGAAGTAAATGGACCTCTTCCTTCACTATCTGACTCTGCCATATCTGCTCAAGGGAATAGGCTTTACGTTGGCCGTAACCGGGCTGGGCTTGGCAGGCGGGTTGGTGGTGGGATTGGTTCTTGCCAGCATGCAGCTCAGCCGCTTTACGCCGCTGGCTGCAGCTGCGCGGGGCTACTCGATCATTTTTCGTGGTACGCCGCTCATCCTCCAGATGGTCTTTGCGTACAACGCTCTTCCCCTCATCGGAATCAAGCTGACGGCGATTGCTGCGGGTGGCCTCGCCCTGGCCCTGAATGAGGCACCGTTCATCGCCGAGATGCTGCGTTCCGGGGTGCTCGGGGTGGACAGAGGGCAGGTCACGGCAGGGCAAGCCCTGGGCATGACGCCTAGGGTGTTGATGCACCGCGTGATCGCGCCCCAGGCGATCCGGACCATGGTGCCGGCGCTCGGTAGCGAATCGGTCAGCGCATTGAAGAACTCTTCACTGGCCTCTGTGATCGCCGTCGAGGAACTGACCTTGCGCAGTACACAGCTCGCATCTTCCACCTTCGACTTCTTTTCTGTCTTCCTTGCCTCGGGCCTGATTTATCTGGCGCTGACCGGCGGCATCAGCCTGGCCCAGCTGTTCGTCGAGGATGCGCTCGATCTGGACCGGCCGGCATCGAAGAGCCGTTTCGCGCGCCTGCTCCCGTGGCGCCGCGCCACGCAGGTCAAGACGTCCGTACAGACGGAACCAGAAAAATCATCGGAAACGCAATCACTGGATGCAACCGACAACGCGGTGGCGACCAAGGCGATAATGTCAGATGGGGAGCGATCTGTCGTGCTCGCCAACAATGACGTTGCGGTACGCATCACCGGATTGTCGAAACTCTACGGCGAGCAATCGGTGCTTGACGGGCTCGACCTCATCGTCCGCGCCGGAGAAGTGGTGGCGCTTCTGGGCCCGAGCGGGTCTGGCAAGAGTACGCTTCTGCGATGCATCAGTCACCTGGACAGCTGGGACCTGGGCCAGATCCATGTGGGTGGAAAGCGCCTTGGCTATCTCCCGAGTGGCCAGCTGATGACCCAGCATGACCTGGCAAACGAGCGTGCCACCGTTGGCGTTGGCATGGTGTTCCAGCAATTCAACCTGTTCAGCCATCTGACGGCGCTGGAGAACATTGCCGGGCCGTTGCGCTGGGTGCATGGCATGTCGCAAGAGGATGCCGACCAGCGCGCGCGCGAATTGCTGGAGCGCGTGGGGCTGAGTCATCGCGTTGACGCTCTGCCTCGGCACATGTCCGGTGGTCAACAGCAGCGTGTGGCGATTGCCCGGGCGCTGGCGCCTAATCCCAGCGTGCTGCTGCTTGATGAGCCTACTTCTGCGTTGGACCCTGAACTGGTCAACGAAGTGCTGGATGTCATCCGGCGGCTCGCTGTCGAAGATGGTTTGACCATGATTATTTCTA
Organism: Gammaproteobacteria bacterium; assembly: GCA_018820745.1. Taxonomy (GTDB): domain Bacteria; phylum Pseudomonadota; class Gammaproteobacteria; order Burkholderiales; family Thiobacillaceae; genus Thiobacillus. Next base: position 8,950 of record JAHJNP010000214.1, on the reverse strand, counting down.
CCCACCAGTTGCGATTCGCCGAAGAAGTGGCGGACCGCGTCGTCTTCCTTAGCGGTGGCTCGGTCGTCGAAGAAGGCCCGACGCACGAAGTGCTGACGCGGCCTCGTCACCCGTTGACAGCCAAGTTCCTCAGCGTCATGGGTGCTAACACCGAATCAACCCATCTGCCGATCCATGAGGTCAAAGCATGAAACATCACATTCTCCCCGTATCCCCTGCCACCGTAAATTGGGGCTATTTCAGCAAGGCGGTTGCTCCGGCCCTGACCCTGAAGTCGGGCGACCGTGCCACTATCGAAACGCTGACGCACCATGCGAACGATGACCATGAACGCATGATTGAGGGTGATCCGGGCGCAGAGAGCGTATTTAAATGGACGCGCGAACACAAAGCCGTGCCGCGTCGCGGTGCCGGCCCCACGGAGGGACCGTTCAAGCTGGGCTCAGGTGAGGGGGTCGGAGTGCATTTGTTGACCGGCCCCGTGGCGATTGAAGACGCTGAGCCTGGCGACGTGCTGGAGGTTCGGATCCTGGATGTGCGGCCCCGCCCGAGTTGCAGCGCCTGCCATGCCGGACGTTGCTTTGGATCCAACGTGGCTGCCTCCTGGGGTTTTCATTACCACGACCTGATCGAGGAGCCGAAGCCGCGCGAAGTCGTCACCATCTTCGAACTCGACACTTCCGGAGAACCCTTCGCTCGCGCCGTCTACAACTACGTCTGGACGCCGCAGACCGATCCAGACGGCATCGTTCATTCGACGATCGACTATCCCGGCGTCAAAGTGGATCATTCACTCATCCGCAAGCGCGAGAACATCCTTCAGAACGTCAAGGTGCCTGCGCGCCTGCATTTCGGCACCATGGGCCTGGCGCCTTCGGAGTCGGACTACGTCAGTTCAATCCCGCCGAGCTATACCGGCGGCAACATCGACGACTGGCGCATCGGCAAGGGCGCGCGCATGTACTACCCCGTTGCAGTCGCTGGGGCCTTCTTCTCGGTGGGTGATCCGCATGCGGCACAAGGCGACAGCGAATTGGGCGGCACGGCGATCGAGACCTCGCTCACGGGGGACTTTGAGTTCATCCTGCACAAGAAAAACGACCTGGGCGGAACGATCCTGGAGGGGTTGACCCACCCCCTGCTAGAAACAGATTCGCAATGGTCCGTCTACGGCTTCACGTTTCCCAACTACCTGGCCGAACTGGGCGTCAATGCCCAAACTGAGGTGGCGAACCACTCCAGCCTGGACAAGGCCATGCGCGATGCCTTCCGAAAGCTGCGACGGTTTTTGATGACAGTGCATCATCTGAGCGAGGATGAAGCGATCTCGCTGCTGTCGGTGGCGGCGGACTTCGGCGTGACCCAGGTCGTCGATGCCAACTGGGGTGTACACGGCTCAATCCGAAAGAACGTTTTCGTCGGCCGTTAAGCTGGCATGGGAGAGAGGGTCGCGCATTTGGAAGCAATTCCACTGCCTGGTGGGGGCATCACGACGACTTACTCACGGAACCCAAGCAGCGCGACCCGAACGGCGCGCTTCACACGACGATTGACTATCCTGGTATCCCCGTCGATTGCAGCAGCATCATCGAAAGCCACGATATTCTGAAGAACGAAATATCCCCACGCGGCCACACTTTAGCGTCATTGCCGTGGCCCCGATTGAGACCGGAATGATCGCTTCGATTCCACCGACCTATTTCGGCGGCAACATCGCAACTGACTCATCGCAAAGGGCGCGAGGCCTACCTGCGTGCCGGCATCGACGGAGGCCTTCTTTCCGTAGGCGACCCGCATGCATCGCAGGTTGTCGATGGACTGGGGCGTCCACGCGGTCATCCACAAGAAGAATTTTTCCGACGGTGCTGTGAATACTACTGGTGATTGAGATGGGGAACTGATCTATGACAACGATTTTTCACATGATTTCTGGGGCGCCGGACCCGGTCGCACCATTCAGCCACGCCGTCGAAAGGGATGGATGGTTATTCGTGACGGGGCAAATGCCCTTTATCGATACCTCGCTGGAAGCACCCTACCCTGAGGGTATAGAAGCGCAGACGCACCAAGTCATGAAGAACCTGGAGACTGTCCTGACCGGCTGCGGATGCACCTTGCGCGATGTACTGTCAGTGAGGATTTTCCTTACGCACTTCGAAAATGACTACGAAGCGATGAACGCTGTCTATGCAAGCTATTTCCCGGTCGGGCGGCGACCGGCGCGCACCTGCGTTGGCGTAACCGGACTAGCGAAAGGTGCACTCGTGGAGATTGACCTCATCGCGCGCCGAGCTTAGATACTGGCCCCTCGAATCTCGAATTCGGGCAGTCCTGATGAGGCGCGCGTACAGCTGAAAGCGATAGCCCACCCGTCCGGGAATCGGGGGAAGCCCAGGTTTAGCCTTACGGCTGGGCGTTCTTATGGCATTTCGCAATCAAATGATCAGCGCCAGCTATGTGCGCAAAGGTCACTTTGTTAATTCCCCTTCTTAGATTCGATGGCTGCGCCATCGTAAAACTTGGAGACGGATATTAATGGAATGAAGCGTGCCAAGTTAAGTTAGTAAACATAGGTGTCATTTGCTGTCCCGATGGGAGGAGCCGGTTTTGTAGATCGTTTTCTCAGAACGCCACCGGTTGAATCCGCCCCGAACAAGAGACGGTCGGGCTCACAACCTGAATTTCCACTCTTAGCCGATTTCTGTCTGACAAGGCGCGATCCGAACTAGCGCTGTTTGCCAGGCCAAGTCTGAACTTCCACGATTGAGCGGAATTCTATTTCGCGCGCAGGCCGCTCCACCCTTTTTCCCTCATGCAAAGCAGCAAGCCCCGGGTGGCCGTCTGGGTTTGATTATCTGGCCTGTGTGCCGCGCCCAGATTTGCTACGCATGCTTCTGTATCGACCTTTAAGCTTTCCGCGCCGCTGCCTGTTTTCCACCACGAACTCACGTTGAATGTGTCCAGCATGTCGGGCGCTTTTTTCACGATGGGCGTGGGATGGGCTTTGTCGGGCAAGGCTGGAACTTGGCCTTCAGCGCCTGGTTTGCCCGGCATGGCGCTGGCCGAGTTTTCAATTCTGCGATCGCTGGGTAGGGCGGTTGCCTCGACAACGGGATCGGCATCCAGGGACTCCATCCTGCGCAGATTCTGAACGGCCCATCCGCGATCGGCCATGCACTGCTCGACCGCTGCAGCATCCTGCGCTTTTGTTCGGCAGAATTTTTTTGCGACTTCCAGATCGCTCGAATTCGCCCCGCGTTTATAGGCCAACTCGCCGCATCCGCTGAGCAGCACAGTGAATAGCAGCAGTATGCAGCCGCTGCGATGAATTGGGGTTTGGGTGGCATTGATCGTCATGTTCATGGGCGCTTCGGGGCTCGTCATCCAACGCCAAAACTCTACTCCAACCTTTGGAAAACCGGGGCTCGGCGGCATACGTCAGATGACTTATTCCGTTCCCCCGGTACGCTCGATAACCTGCGTCCATGATTCGAGCCCGGCTGAACTCGGGCGTTTAGCGGGCAATCGGCCACTTCGATTCAGTGGTGATATTTTTCAATCCAAGGGGAAATAAATGACATTCAAATTCAAAAGAAACCAGTTAGTTATCGCTGTAGCGGCTGCCGTCATGCTGCCGGCAATGAGCGCCCATGCGGGCGGCACGATCACCTTTGGTGAGGATAAATCCATCAGCGTCGGGTTCGGCATGCGCGGCAGTTTCAGCAGCGTCGAAAACGCAGCGCCCAATGGCACGTCCAGCTCGCAGGACTTCAGCCTGGACAGCGCCCGCATCTATCTGTCCGGCTCCCTGAACAAGAACATCAAGGGCATGCTCAACACCGAAAAGGATATCGCGGGCCAGGGCTTCCAGGTCATCGATGCGAACGTCCAGTTTGCGATCGCGCCTGAGCTGACGATCTGGGCGGGCCGTTTACTGTCGCCCAGCGACCGTGCCAACATGGCCGGTCCTTACTATTCGCTGGGGGGCGGCTACTGGGCGGGCATCGCTTCACGTTACGGCTTCAACGGCGGCCACATCGGGCGTGACGACGGCGTCGCGGTAGTCGGCAGCCTGATGGATGGCAAGCTGGCCTACTCGTTTGGCGTGTTCGAAGGAAATACCGCGTTCCAGATTGCTCCGGTCACGCTCGGTACGCGTACCGGCTCGGATGGCCTGATGTACGCCGGGCGGGTTCAGGTCGATTTCTGGGACGCTGAGCCGGGCTACTACGGCACCGGGAACTACCTGGGCAGCAAGGACATTCTGGCATTCGGCATTGCCGGACGGAGCCAGAAAAACGGGGCCTATTCGACCACCGCAACGGGCGATTACGCGTCCTACAGCATCGACTTCCTGATGGAGAAAAAAGGGGTGGGCCCCGGCGCGCTGTCGATCGAGGCGGCGGGTTACGACTACGACACCAGCGATGTCTTCCTCAGCGAGCAAGGCACGGCCTACTCCGCCGGCGTCGGTTACATCTTCAACCAGAAAGTGGGTTGGGGGCAGTTTCAGCCCTTCGTCCGCTACCAGAAATTCAGCCCTGACACCAATGTCGACACCAAAAAGTACGATCTGGGTGTGAACTACATCATTGATGGTTACAACGCCCAGGTCAGCGGTGTGTATTCGAACACGGACGTGACCGGCGCCAGCGACGTGGATGCGTTCAGCGTCGCACTGCAGGCCCAGTTCTGATGACTCGGGATGGGTGCGGCCCCGCGCTGCGCCCATCGTGTCGAGGCTTTAAAACCAGATTGCAGTTTCCATTTTTTCAACAGGAGTTCACCTCGCAAACCGTCGTGAATTCATGAAATTGACCGTGCCTCAAGCCTGCTGACATTGTCGGGTCTGGCTGTCATGTCAGCCCTCGCCGCCGATCCCATCAAGGTCGGCATCCTGCATTCCCTGTCCGGCATCATGGCAGTCATGCCATCAGCACCGGCTACGCCGGATGCGTGGGCGATCGCACGCGGCTGATCAGTGTGGTGTTCAGTGGAATCTCGAAATACAGTTCGTTCGCCAGCGCCATCGTGACCACTTTGAGCGCAAAAAATGAAGGCGAAACTCGCCTATATGAGCGAAATGAAGGTCGATCCCGGAAAACCAAAATCACCACCACGCGTCAGCAAAACCATAAACATGATCGTCTTGATCATGCAATAAGCGTTCCATCGTTTGCGTGGCAGGCATGTCCGGCTTACGTCGAATTGCGTATTCGCCTGGACAGCACTAGCCCCTACCATCGTCAAACGAAACCCGGCATGACGCCGGCAAGTCTATTTGGGAGCAGAGATGAGACACGGAGATATTTCTAGCAGCCGCGATTGCGTCGGCGTCGCAGTCGTAAACTACAAAATGCCACGCCTGCACTCGCGCGCCGAGGTGCTCGCCAACGCCCGAGCCATCGCCGACATGGTTGTCGGGATGAAATCCGGCCTTCCAGGAATGGACCTTGTAATTTTTCCCGAATACAGTACCCACGGCATCATGTACGACCGCGACGAGATGTACGCGACCGCGTCGACCGTGCCAGGCGAGGAAACCGAGATATTTGCCGAGGCCTGCCGCAAAGCAAAGGTGTGGGGGGTATTTTCGCTGACCGGCGAGCGCCACGAGAGCCACCCGGACAAGGCTCCGTACAACACCCTGATATTAATGAACGACCAAGGCGAGATCGTGCAGAAATACCGCAAGATCATGCCTTGGTGCCCGATCGAGGGCTGGTATCCGGGCGACTGTACTTATGTCTCTGAAGGTCCCAAGGGACTCAAGGTCAGCCTCATTATCTGCGACGACGGAAATTATCCGGAAATCTGGCGCGATTGCGCGATGAAGGGCGCCGAGCTTATCGTGCGCTGCCAGGGCTATATGTACCCGGCCAAGGAGCAGCAGGTGATGGTGTCCAAGACGATGGCGTGGATGAACAACGTCTACGTCGCGGTCGCCAACGCTAGCGGCTTCGACGGCGTGTATTCGTATTTCGGCCATTCGGCCATTGTCGGCTTCGACGGCCGCACGCTCGGCGAGTGCGGCGAGGAAGAAAACGGTATCCAGTACGCCGAGTTGTCAATGTCGCTGATCCGCGATGCGCGCCGCAACGGTCAGTCGCAGAACCATCTGTTCAAGCTCCTGCACCGCGGCTACACCGGCGTCATCAATTCCGGTGATGGCGAGCGCGGCGTTGCCGAGATGCCGTATTCGTTTTACCGCACCTGGGTCAACGACCCCGAAGCCGCGCGCGCCATGGCCGAGGCGGTCACTCGCCCGACCATCGGCACCGACGAATGTCCGATCGACGGCATTCCCAACCAGAGCACGCCACGCCACCGCTAAGCGGCCCATGCAGCAAATGGCGTCACCTGCAACGGGTGCGCCAGGCTGCGGGATGGCGCGCATCAAGCCGGGGCGACGTACAGGCAGGATGCCTGCTGGGCGCAAGCGCGTGCGAAACGCACGCCATCAGGGCATTGACTGTAGACGTTCAGATCTGACAGTTGTCCCGCTTTGACGGTGCCTGATTGTCAGGTCAGTTCAGGTTGCCGATTTTTTCCTGCCACACCTCCTTTCCGGCGATCAGGGTTTGCAGAGGCGATCGTCCATCCGCTTTCATCCTGCTGCCCGCCTTGCTTCGTCCAGCGCGCGACGATGTCTTTCTGCGCCACCACGGCCGTGGTCTTGCCCCGCTCGACGGGGACGGCATCGGACTTGATGAGGGCATTGTTCTGGTGACCGTCGCGCTGGATCAGACTGGCGGGGCGGTTTTCAAGGTCGAACGGGCTGCTTGCTTTGTATGGCAGGAACGTAGCTGGGCTGGGGGATTTGCAGCCGATGCCCATCAGTCAGTTCGGGCCAACTTGATGCGCGTTACCGCCCTCTCGCCTATGCGTCATTTTACGTATTTCGATCGTTCTCCACTGCCAGTAAGGTGTCCTCACGTTGGCGGAAAACATGATTCAAACCGCCAGTCGAGACGACTTTATTCACTGCTGACAGGAGCCCCAGATGTCCGATTTCGATGAACCCCACGATCCGCTTTTAACCCGGCGCAGAATCCTTCAAGGCATGGCCGCGCTACCGCTGGTCGGCTTGCCCCGGCTGGGTTTCGGCGCACCGCCGCCGACCGCCAAGGTCAATACGACGAAACTCGCTGTTACCGATACCGAAGTCACGGTAGGCCAGCTGCACTCGGCGACCGGCACCATGGCGATTTCGGAAACCGGCTCCATCCAGGCCGAACAGCTGGCGATTGACCAGATCAACGCGATGGGCGGCGTGCTCGGCCGCAAGATCAAGGTCATCAAGGAAGACGGTGCGTCCGACTGGCCGACCTTCGCAGAAAAGGCGCGCAAATTACTGGTGAGCGATCACGTTGCGGCGGTTTTCGGTTGCTGGACGTCGGCGTCGCGCAAGGCGGTGTTGCCGGTGTTTGAGAAGGAAAACGGCATGCTCTACTACCCGACTTTCTACGAAGGTCTGGAGCAGTCGAAGAACGTTATCTACACCGGACAGGAAGCGACCCAGCAAATTATCTGGGGACTGGACTGGGCGAAGAAGGAGAAGAAGGCCAAAACTTTCTTCCTTGTCGGATCGGACTACATTTGGCCGCGCACCTCGATGAAAATCGCGCGCAAGCACGTTGAAAACTTCCAGAAGGGCAGCATCGTCGGCGAAGAGTATTACCCGCTTGGCCACACCAACTTCAACTCCCTCATCAACAAGATCAAGCTGAAGAAACCTGACTGTGTTTATTGCGCGGTCGTTGGCGGTTCCAACGTCGCGTTCTACAAGCAGCTGAAAGCCGCTGGCATCAATGCCAAGAAGCAGTTCCTGCTGACGATCTCGGTGACGGAAGATGAAGTGCTCGGCATTGGCGGCGAAAACGTCGAGGGCTTCTACTCAAGCATGAAGTATTTCCAGTCGCTGAACAATCCAAACAACATCGCCTTCGTCAAAGCCTTCAAGGCCAAGTACGGACCGAATTCGGTGATCGGCGATGTGACGCAGGCGGCCTATCTGGGGCCGTGGTTATGGAAAGCCACGGTGGAAAAAGCGGGCAGCTTCGATGTCGACAAGATCGCTGCGGCCTCCGCTGGAATCGAGTTGAAAACTGCGCCAGAAGGCTACGTGAAGATTCACCCCAACCATCACCTGTGGAGCAAGGCGCGCATCGGCATGGCGCAACGCAACGGCCAGTTCAAAGTCGTCGCCGAGTCCCCCGCATTGATCGAACCCAACCCTTTCCCCAAGGGTTATCAGTAAGCACCCGTGCGCCGCGGATTCGCGGCGCACATTTTTAATGACTGGAGTGAGTCATGTCGATGACCGATATTTTCAACATCACAATGATGCAGGGGTTTGCAGGCTTGAGCCTGTTTTCCGTGCTGCTGCTGATGGGCTTGGGACTGGCGATCATCTTCGGCCAGATGGGCGTCATCAACATGGCGCACGGCGAATTCATGACCATCGGTGCCTACACCATTTACTTAGCGTCAACGCTCACCGAGCGTTACGTGCCATCGTTCCTGGAAGAGTATTTTCCGTTTGCGATCCTGCTCGCCTTCGTCTTCGCCTTCATCGCCGGCTGGATCGCCGAGTGGGCGCTGATCCGGCATTTATATAAACGGCCGCTCGACACCCTGCTTGCCACCTGGGGCTTGTCGCTCGCGATGCAGCAGACCTTTCGGTCGGTGTTCGGCGCGCGCGAAGTCAGTCCGACATTGCCCGAGTGGCTGCTCGGTTCATGGTCGCCCGCCGAGGGGCTCGATATTCCGATCAACGGCCTGTTCGTGATGGTGGTTACGCTGCTGGTGACGGGTTTCGTCCTGCTCGCGCTGTACCGCTCAAACTGGGGGCTGAAGGTGCGCGCCACCGTCGCCAATCGTGCGATGGCGAACGCGGTCGGCATCAACACCAAACGCACTGACCGCCTCACCTTTGCCATCGGCTGCG
>JAHJNP010000018.1 GCA_018820745.1 Gammaproteobacteria bacterium | reverse complement strand
GATCGTCGCTGCAGTGTGTGCCGAGCTGATGCCGCAAGCCCAGCGCCAGGGGCAGTCGCTGACGGTCGAGGTCACGCCGGGGTGCACAATTGCAGTGACGCCGGCCTGGCTGCAGATCGCGTTACGCAACCTGGTCGACAACGCGCTCCGCTATGCCGGCGACGGCGCGCGCATCGAGGTGCGGCTTGCCAGCGTGGGGGCAGACTGCATGCTGAGCGTGGCCGACGACGGCCCCGGCGTGGAGCCCGGGCTGCGTGCGCGCCTGACCGCGCGCTTCGTGCGCGGTGAAACGGAAGGGGAAGGTTGCGGGTTGGGCTTGTCGATCGCCGCCCGCGTCGCGACGCTGTCGCACGCTCGCCTGGAACTCGGCGAAGGCCTGCCGCGTGCAGGCGGCGGCCACGGTTTTGCCGCTACGCTGCGCTTTCGTCGCGCAGGCCACGTCTGAACCCACCGGCGGAACCTTCAGCCGATCAGTAGCCGGACCCCCTGCCGCCGCCCGGCCCCATGCCCTTGCCACCGCCCGGACCCATCATGCCGGGGCCCATGCCGGGCGGCGCGTCGGGCAGGGTCTTGCCCTGCGCCTTGGCGCGTTCCTGCATCTTCCTGTGGTGTTCCAGCCGGAAGGCTTCGCGCTCCTGCTCGGTGTTCAGCGCGCGCATGCGGGCCTGGTATTCGGTACGTTCCTGCGGGGTCATCAGTTCATACCCGTAAATTCTTTCGCGATCCTGCATCTGCATCTGGTCGCGGCTCTGCATCTGGGCCGCTGCCGGTGCAGCGACGCCCAGCGCCATAAAAAGGGAAAGCGCCAACCTGGACACGTGTTTCATCATGATCTCCTTGACGTTGAACAGCCGGCACACTCGATGACGCGTGCGGCAGGAAAGACTTCTGTTTAGTACAAATTTCCCCTCTGTCCAGATCTCCTTCAGCATGCCGCCCTGCCGCTCACCCGGCCGTGCAAACGCGCAGGCAACCGCTATGGCGCGGCCTCGATCGCGGTTACGGTGAATACGCCGTTGTGGTCCTCGGCATGGAATTTCACTTTGTCGCCCACCTTGATGCCGTTCAGCAGCCCGGACGGCTGCACCCGGAACACCATGGTCATGGGCGGCATGTCGAGGTTGACCAGCGGGCCGTGGCGGAGGGTGATCTTGGCATTTTCCGTGTCGATCTTGCGCACCACGCCTTCGCTCATCGCGCTGGCCTGGGCGGCAGGCGGCGTGACGGGCTCGGCGTGAAGTGGGGTGGCGAGCGCCAGCGCGGCCAGCAGCGGAATCAGTCTTTTCATTTTGCAGCTCCTTGTTTCGGGATGACGGTGATCGTGCCGCGCATGCCGGATTGGTAATGACCGGCAATCAGGCAGGCAAGTTCAAAGCTGCCGGCGCGGTTGAAATGCCAGACGATTTCGCCGGTCTTGGCGGGGTCGACGTGCACCATATAGGCCTCGTCATGTTCCATGTTGGGGAACCTGGCCATCAGGGCGGCGTGCTTCGCCAGCTCGTCTGGCGTGCCGATGACCAGTTCGTGTAGCATGCGGCCGGTGTTGCGGACGACGAAACGCACGGTTTCGCCTTCTTTTACAGTCAGCTGGTCGGGCGTGAAGCGCATGGCGTCGGTCATGTCGATGGAGATCGTGCGGATAAGCTGCGCGGGCGTGCCTGCGATGCCCCAGGCGGTCTGTTCGGCTGCGGCCGGTGCGGCCGCAGCGTGCTTCTTTTCACCATGGGCATGGGCTGGCAGGGCGATCAGCGGCGCTGCCAGCAGGGCGATCAGCAAGCAGGGAAGTTTCATCTCGTGTCCTTTCATTTCATTCAATGGCCGGCATGGCCGGTGGGTTTGCGTACAGTTACTTCAATATCGCCCGGCGCGCCCTGGGGCGAGGCGGCCTGCGGCGCGCGCACCGGCTCGGCCACGGTCCCGCTGACTTCGCGCGCCACCGTACCGGGCGGCTGCTTGTACCAGCCGGGATCGGAATAATCGCCGCGCTTCTGATCGCGCCGCACTTTCAGCATGGAAAACATGCCGCCCATTTCCACCGAGCCGTAGGGCCCTTGTCCGGCCATCATCGGCAGGGTGTTGTCGGGCAGCGGCATTTCCATTTCGGCCATGTCGGCCATGCCGCGCTCGCCCATCACCATGTAGTCTGGAACCAGCTTGTTGATTTTTTTCATGATCCCGGTGTGATCGACCCCGATCATGGTTGGGGTCGCATGACCCATCGCGTTCATGGTGTGGTGGCTCTTGTGGCAGTGGAAGGCCCAGTCGCCCTCTTCGCTGGCAATGAACTCGATCTGGCGCATCTGGCCGACTGCCACATCGGTGGTCACCTCGGGCCAGCGCGAACCCTTGGGCGTGGGGCCGCCGTCGGTGCCGGTCACTTCGAATTCGACGCCGTGCAGGTGCATCGGATGATTGGTCATGGTGAGGTTGCCGATGCGGATGCGCACGCGGTCGTTCAGCCGCACGTTCAGGCTGTCGATGCCGGGAAAGGCGCGGCTGTTCCAGGTCCACAGGTTGAAGTCGAGCATGGTGTTGACCATCGGCGTGGCGCTGCCGGGATCGATGTCGTAGGCGTTGAGCAGGAAGCAGAAATCGCGGTCGACGGTCTCGATCAGCGGATGCCTGCCCTTGGGGTGGGTCACCCAGAAACCCATCATGCCCATCGCCATCTGCGTCATTTCGTCGGCGTGCGGGTGGTACATGAAGGTGCCCGGGCGGCGCGCGACGAACTCGTAGACAAAGGTCTTGCCCGGCTTGATCTGCGGCTGCGTCAGGCCGCCGACGCCGTCCATGCCGTTGGGCAGGCGCTGGCCGTGCCAGTGGATGGTGGTGTGCTCGGGCAGGCGGTTGGTGACGAAAATCCGCACCCGGTCGCCTTCCACCACCTCGATGGTCGGCCCCGGCGACTGTCCGTTGTAGCCCCACAGGTGCGCCTTCATGCCGGGCGCGATCTCGCGCACCACCGGTTCGGCGACGAGATGGAATTCCTTCACCCCGTCACGCATCCGCCACGGCAGCGTCCAGCCGTTCAGCGTCACCACCGGGTTGTAGGGGCGGCCGCTCGGCGGGAGGAGCGGCGGCTGGGTGGCCGGCGTGTCCATGCTGACAATTTCCGGGAGCGTCGCCAACGCTGCCGGGCTGACGCTGGCGGCCGCAACCGCGCCGGTGAACTTGAAAAAATCACGTCTTGAGGTCATGGGTATCCTTTCAGTGTCCGCCCGCCGCGGCGGCGGGGGCGGATGAGGCGGCAGTAACGGCAAGCTTGCCGGGCGTTCCGACCAGCGCCATCGCGAGATCCGCATCGGCCAGCCAGAAGTCACGCTGCGCCTCGATGGCGGCGTTGACCGAGGCGATCTGCGAGCGTGCATCGGCCAGCAGTTCGAATACGCCGATCAGCATGCCGTTGTAGCGCAGCAGGTTCTCCTCCGAGATACGCTGCGTCAGCGGCACCACCTCGTCGCGCAGATGCCGCGCGATGGCATATTGTCCTTGCTGCATGGCGTAGGCTTCGCGCACTTCGGAACGTGCGTTGACCGCGGTTTCTCGTGCGCGCTCCAGCGCCTGCCGGTAGCGCGATTCGGCCTGTACCACCCGGGTCTGCCCCCAATCGAACAGCGGCAGCTCGAAGCTGATTTCGTAGCCGCGCTGGATCGGTTCCTCGTTCGAGCTGTTATTGACGATGCCGAGCTCGAGCACGTTGATAAAGCGCGTGCTGCGCGTGAGCCCCAGATTCTTCGCCAGTGCCTCGGTCTGCAGCCGGGTCATCTGAAGATCGATCCGGGACGTCATCGCCTGCTGTTCGACATCCGGCAGCGGCGGCAAGGCCGCGGGGAGGTCGGGCAGCCGCTCGGGCAATTGCAGTTTTTCGGCACCGGGCAGCCCCATCAGCCGAACCAGGCGCTCGCGTGCCTGTCCTTTCGCCTGCTCGGCGCGCGCCACCGCCAAGGCAGCATCGGCATAGAAAGACTGCTCGCGCGCCTGCTTGAGCTTGCTCCAGTTGCCCACCTGCGCCATGCGGCGCGCCAGCTCGGCGCCGGCTTCGGCCGCCTCCATCGCCTGCTGCTGGTAGTGCGCCGTCTGCCCGGCGGCCACGGCAGCGACCCAGGCGCGGCGCGTGTCGGCGGCCAGCCGCAGCACCTCCAGCACCAGCGCCTGCCGGGTCTGCTCGAACAGGCGCTGCTCGATCTCGATGCGCATCGGCATGGTCAGCAACCGCGCCAGGTTAAGGTGCAGGCTGCGCTCCCATTCCACTTCGGACCCTCGCGTCAGGCGGCCGATGGAAAAACCCGGGTTCGGCAGGCGCTGCGCCGCCACCCGGTTGGCCTCGGCGATGCCGAGCGTGTTGAAGGCGGCCTGCAGGCCGGGATTGTTCAACAGCGCAATCTGCACCGCATCATCTGCCGACAGGGGCTGCGCCAGCAGCGCGTCGATGCGCGACTGCGCCTGGCTGTGGCTGGCGTCGTCGCGTGTCCATACGACGTCTTTCTGGAGGTGCGAGCGGGTGGCGGATTGAACCGCATCGAAGCCGCCGTCCGGCGAAAAGCTCGCGCAGCCGCCCAGCAGGGCGGCAGACAGCACCATGAGCGCAAGCGTGCGTGAGGTAGAGATCGGAAGAGCACACG
>JAHJNP010000213.1 GCA_018820745.1 Gammaproteobacteria bacterium | reverse complement strand
TTTGTTCAACGTTTGTCATGATGCATCTCCTTTTCTGAGCTGGACTAACAAATGTCCGGTGCTGCCGTCATCGCCCTAGCGGGCGTCTTCTGCCAGAGCCGGGATTTCCTCTTCAATTGTTGTCGGCTGCCGTCACTACTGCTGCGGCCGCCCCGGCGTGGCGATGGTGTGTATGTTCATGCGTGCCGGCGCGCCCACTTCAGCCGTCTGGGACTCCTGCCCAGGGAGCGGCATCCGGGAAGCATTGTAGGCATACCAAAGCAGGCTTACTGCCGGCGCCATGATGTTCCCGTTGATTGCCTGCTGAATGGCCAGGCCAGCGAGGCCCATTACAATCAAGGCATTCAGGTCCAGCGTATCGCCGGTAACGCTTTGCAGATCCCGGCTGAATCCCCGCATTCCTGCCGTCATCTGCGCCTGTATGTCGGCATGGCTTTCGTTACTCGCAACCAGGTTGAATAAACGACGCGCGGCAACGAACTGCAATAATTTCGCATCGGCGGCCGTATGCAGGATAAGAACGCTCGCGGAGACCGGGCTGACCGTCACATCAAGGACACCCGGGCAGGCCCGTATTTCGCTACTCAGCATCGAAAAGAAGACTTCATTCCGCTTCTGACTGTCGACCCTGATCCGCAAACGTCCAGGCAATCGATGAACAATACGGGCATCAGGCAGCATCGCCTGGCCGTGGAGGCTCTTCGCTTGGCGGCTCGACGGTGGTGGTCGCGGTAGACACGTCAACCGGAGTGGATGCGGCCACTGCCCCGCCTGCAGCGACTGCTGTACCTTCACCCTCCAACTCGACCTTGGCCTCAGCCACCAAATCCTCGAATACTTCGCCAAGTTCGGCAGCGGTCTCGCGGCCTTTCTCGTACAGCAGCATGCCGGACTTGATCATGGATTTGGCCAGAGGTTTACCCACGCTCGCCAGGATGGGCACGACCACCGGGGCCAGGATGGCGACCCCCACGCCCACGGCCAGTCCTGTAACGATATTGCCCTTGAACAGATCATCTAATCCCGCCATGTCCGACTCCCACAAACAACGATCAAATCAGCGATGCAACCTAGACTTGCCTTTACGATATAGCCAACAGGCGACCAGATTGTGTCCTTTCAACTAGATGAAATTTTTATGACATCAGCGAGGCCGGCCATCCAGCCATCGGATGACCACTTCCGCGTCCAGATCGGGCAGATGCTCGCGCATCACGGACCTGAGCCGCTGGACAGCGTCTCCCGCAACGATGCGACGGGTATCGTAGGTAATCAGCACGCTACCGGTAATGGTGTTGTAGCTCAACCCGGTTATGCCTGGCACCGAACAGAAGGCGGCCCGCATCTGTTCCGCTATTCCACGGTTTCCCTTGATGGTGCTCACCCGCAGCCGGACACGGCCTGGAAGGACGTGGGAAATATGGATGTCAGCGCTATTCGGCACGGCCAGTTCGTATCTCCAACGAATTCACCGACATTTCCTTTACCTCTTCCACTGGGTGATGAACTTCATCGGCGAGCATCTTGATTGCACTGAGATGCTCAGGCCCTAACTCGATGTGATTCGAAGTGACCATGTAGTTTGAACATTCAACCGAGTCAAAATTTCAATATAGAAAAAATTATCTGGCTTGACGGCTATCGGGTCATGCCTTGTAGCGCCTGCCCCCGTTGCCCGGTTACTAAAGGCCAGGTGAAAGCGGTCTGCTATCTGGACGCTGGCCGGCCAAACGGGCAATTCATGCAATTGATGAAAGAACGTCTAGCACCGCAACGGCCAGCCTTTCGGCATGCCGGCTCGATGTCACGATGTCCGGACTTTTCGCTTGGCCTTGCGCATCGGTGTCTACAATGTTTCTGATAGTGGTTTGTGCGTGAATCCTCATGGCAACTTCAACTCACATCGAACTGGAGTCACAACATCTCAGTGCCATCCAGGCGCTGGCTAACGAAACGCATCGGCCGGTGGACGACGTCCACAGAATTTACGCCGAGACATTCAATAGATTGAATTCGGAAGCGCGAATCAAGGATTACCTGATCCTGCTTACTTCCAAAACTGTACGAGACGCGTTACGCCATTCAAGAACGGATGCGTAGCTTTCGAATCGGTAGGAATCTAAGGTGCCTACGATAAAAAGGAAGCAATTCCCTAATACTCGGGACAGCACAGCAGCGAACAGACAGCGGGGCATCTTCTCAACAGCAAGCGGCGTGGCTGCGATCTGGTGAATCTGCACGTTCGGGATGTGATGCACGGCAACCAGGTATTGCCCCGTGCGATGGTCGTGCAGCGAAAAACCCAGCGTCCGGTGCAGTTCGAGGAAGCTTCAAAAGCTTAAAGGCGTGTCCACGAAACCGGCAGCAGCCCACGGTCCCGCGTTCCCGAAGATCCTCCTCCGCCTCGGCTACTCCGTCGAAGATACCCCCCCGCACCAGGAAGGCCGCTCGACGATGTCATCGAGCCTGGGTAGGTGCGCCCGCTCCGGCAAGCCTCTGCGTTGTTCTATATTGATCAGGAATGGAATGTGCGATTGCCGGCCTGCCCGGCAATCGAATGAAAAGGAATTCCGCAATGGCGAGCATTGATGCACTAAAACAGAAGGGGCAGTCGATCTGGCTGGACAACATCGACCGCCGGCTGTTGGTCGGCGACGGGCTGCAGCTGATTACCCGCCTGGGGGTCTGCGGGGTGACCAGCAACCCCACCCTGTTCAAGGACGCCCTGGAAGCGAGCGATGCTTACGATGAGGCGATCCGCGACCTGCTGCAGACCAACCCCGACATAAAAACGGAGGCAATCTACGAATGGCTGATTGTTCGCGACATACAAATGGCAGCGGATCAGCTCTTCCGGGTGTACGAGCAAAGCGACGGCCTGGACGGCTACGTGAGCCTGGAAGTCTCGCCCCACCTGGCCAACGATACTGAGTCCACCCTGAACGCAGCCAGATGGCTTTGGGAATGGGTGAAGCGCCCCAATCTGTTGATCAAGGTGCCCGGCACGCTTGAGGGGCTGCCGGCCATGGAGCAACTCATCGCCGAGGGGATCAATGTCAACGTCACCCTGTTGTTCTCGGTGGAGCGCTATGAGGCGGTCGCAGAGGCCTATCTGCGCGGCTTGTCGCGATGCGCGAGGGCCGAAAGCGTCGCTTCGGTGGCCTCCTTCTTCCTGAGCCGCATCGACACCAAGGTGGACGACATCCTGGAAGCCATCGGCAAGCCCGAGGCGCTGGCATTGCGTGGCCGCATTGCCATCGCCCAGGCCCGGCTCGCCTATCAGCGCTACAAGGCCGTCATGCAAACGCCGCTTCTTCAGCGTCCGGGTGGCCACCGCCCGCAGCGCCTGCTTTGGGCATCCACCAGCGTCAAGAACCCGGCCTACCCGGATGTGCTTTACCTGGACAACCTGATCGGCCCCGACACGATCAGCACGGTGCCGCAAAAAACACTGGACGCCTTCATCTACCACGGCGCGATTCGCGACTCGCTGGAAGACGAACTCGATGTCACCCAGCGCGAGATGGACACGCTCCGGACACTGGGCGTGAATATCGAAGCCGTCGCCCGGGAACTCGAAGTGGAAGGCGTGAAGAAGTTTGCGGATTCCTACGATGCCGCCCTGGCGACCCTGCAGGAGAAGCGCCAGGAGCTGGCGCCGGCACCCTGATTCCGGGACGCCTGGCGGGCAGCAAAGCAACCCGCAATACCGCCGGCAGACCGGTTATCCATCCATCGTAAAAAGGGGAACAGCATGAGCACGAAAGACGAATATGTCCGCAAGATGCATTCGAAGCTCGACCATTTGAACGCCGAAATCGATGCCCTGGCCGCCAAGGCGGATCAGGCCGAAGCCGAGGCCCGCGCCGGGTACCACAAGCAGATCGAGACCTTGCGCAGCAAGCGGGATCACGCCCGGGAGCGGATGGACGCGCTTCAGCAATCCGGCGAGGGCGCCTGGGAGGACATGAAGGCGGGCGTCGAAATGGCCTGGGATGCGGTGGGCGAAGCCCTGAGCTCAGCCAGGTCCCGCTTCAAGTAGGCCGCCCCGAACGCGCGCTGCTGCGGTGGCCCGCAGCAAACCGGCGAGGCTTCCTCAATCCTTTTTCACCCAGCGGTCATCTTTCTTTTCGTAGGACTGTTTCACCGCTGCCCAGGCCACACGATGCGCCGTTTCCTCCCGACTGGCGCCGTCACGGCGCTTGTCGGCGTCTGCATACTGTTCCCAGGCGCTGTTGAAGGCCTCGCGATAGATGCTCTGTGCGCCATGGGGCAAATTGCCGCTGACGGACTCGGGCAGATCGTCATTGCGTTCATAAGGCATCGTTTCTGCGCCTCCAGAATGGATGGGTTGAACATTCCCTCATGCCGGGCTTCCCGGAAGGGTGGAGCGATCGGCCGCGCCGGGGGGCGGCACGAAAGCCGGGGCCGCCGAACGCCTGGGCGTCGCTTGTGCGTGTGCGCTGCGAAACATGCGGCGCGCGGCTCATTGCTCGAACACCAGCGCCTGCGGGTCCGCACCCAGTCCCTTGAGCGATTCGGTGACCGCATCCATGAATCCCGGCGGGCCGCACAGGTAGAAGTTCTGCCCGAAATCGTCGAGGGTTTCGCGCAGATAGGCCGCGTCGATGCGCCGATGTTCGTAGCCGGGCACTTCGGCTTCGCTACAGATGAAATGGCAGCGATCGCCCAGGTAGTGGCGAAGCTCCTTCTCGTAGATGATGTCCGCGGGGGTCTTGTTGGCAAAGATCAAGCCATGACCGGCCAGTTCCCCCTTCTGCGCCAGTTCCCGCAGGATCGCGATAAAGGGGGTGATCCCGGCGCCGCCGGCAATAAAGGTCCCCGGGCCCCGATGCCGGATCGTGCCGAACGGCTTCGACATGCGGAGCCTGGCACCCGGCTTCAGGCCGTGCAGTTCACGGGTCACGCCCTCGTGTTGCGGATAGCCCTTGATGGTGAACTCGATGACCCGATCCTCGGTCAGCGAGGTCGGCGTGAAGGGACGCCCTTCGTCGCGCCAGGCCGGCTCGTCGATGGCCAGCTCCACGCCTTCACCGGGGGTGAAGCTGAACCCGTCCGGCCGGCTGAAGACGAATCGTTTCACGTCGTGGGTGACAAACTTGCTCATCAACAGAGTGACTTCGTAATCCATCTGATCGCTCCTCTCATTTCACTGGCCTTCGCTGGCCTGTCACGCTGCCGGCTGTTCGCACACAACCGCTTCGACGCGATCACCGGCGTCCGAGCCCGAAGTCGCGGACCCGTATCCGGCCCCCCTCATGATGAAATGGCCGTCGAGGTGCGGGCTCGCTCATGACGCCTTCCCGGCACGAACGGACATCGCCCTTCCTCACGGCGCCAGTCTCCAGGTTCGGCGGGGGCCTTGCGCCTGGGCGCCGACACCGCGGGATCGTTGATCATTGGATAGATGCCGGGCGATCTTCCTGGTGCGAGCGGAAGCAATATCTTCATGCTAGTAAACATAGTCGGGGTCTGGGCCGGCTTGGCTCAGCGACCGGGCCGCAGCCGGCTGCGGTGGCTCCCTGCCTGCTTCGACCGCCGGCTCGCATGCGCTCGCGAGTGATCCGTCGGGCGCCTGCTCATGCCCGTATTCCCGGCCAGGCGCGAGCCGTCGGGCCGGATCGGTTCACGACTCGTCGTCCGGCGCCGGGTGCGCCAGCAGCCGCTTCATGCGCCCTTCCAGGGCATCGACGATGCGATCCTGCGCGCTGTCGCCCTGTCCCTCTTCGGCGAGACGGCGCGGATCGATCGCTTCTCCGAAACGCAGCGTCAGGCGCCGCAGACGCGGAATGCGATGCCCGGGTGGAAGCGCGTCGTAGCTGCCGTGAATGGCGACCGGCACCACCGGCACCGGATAGCGCGCCAGCAACCTGCCGATGCCGGGCCGGAACGGCTGCAGCGCCCCGCTTTCCGAACGTCTGCCCTCTGGAAACCAGACCAGGCCACGCTCGCGGGCGAGCACGGCGGCGGCCAGCGCCAGGCTGCTGCGCGCGCCATGCTGCGGGTCGATGGGAATGACCTGGGCGGCACGGCTGCCGAAGCGGGTCAGCGGATTGGTGAAGGCGACGCCTGCCAGGCCGCCCCAATACAGGGTGTGCAGCCGGGCGGGCGACAGGGCGGCGGCCACCGCAAAAGGATCGAGATAGCTGGCGTGATTGCAGACCAGCACCACCGGACCGTTGACGGGCACGTGCTGCCCGCCCTGTACCTGCAGCCGGAACAGGCCGCGCATCGTCGCCCGGTTGACGGCATACATCGCGCGGGCCACCGCGAGGATCACGGGTCCGCGTGGCCGCAGCCAGCGAAGATGCACCGGTTCGAGGATCCGCTCGGGCTCGTCGACGGGATCGGCTATTTTCTCGCCTTCCTTGCCGCCTCCGGCAGCATCCACCAGTTCCCGCAGCAGGTCGCGCACGGTGTCGATGCGGCCGATGGCGGCGTCGTCGAGTTCCACGCCGGTGAGCTGGCCAAGCTCCAGGCTCAGACCGAGCCATGCCATGGAGTCGACCCCCAGTTCCATCTGCATGTGGCTGTCGGGCGCAAGGCCCTGCTTCGGGTAGCGCTTCGCAAGCCACGCCCAGGCTTGACCCGCTGCCGGCTGCTCGACCAGAGTGCGGTCCTCGACCGACATGTCCTCGAGCGCGATCGGCGTCGCCTGCCGCGACTCGCCCCCCTCGCTGCGTGCCCGCATGAATCGCTGTTCGAGTTCATGCCGTCTGATCTTGCCGAGGCGGGTGCGCGGCAGCGGACTGCGGGTCAGTGCCAGTTCATCGAGCCGCTGGTAGGACGGCAGCTTGCCGGCGATCTCGCCGACCGCATCGCGGACACGCTGTTCCGCGCCTTCGTCGACACCGCCGGCCGGCACGATGAGCGCAGCCAGGCGGCCTTGGTGCTGCAGAATGCCGATTTCCCTGATGGCCTTGTGGTCGGCATAGCGGCCCTCCAGATCGTCGGGCTGGATGTTCTCTCCACCCGGGGTGACGATCAGCGTGGAGACCCGTCCACTGACATGCAGATAGCCGTCGTCGTCCAGCCAGCCAAGGTCGCCGGTGCGAAACCAGCCTTCCCCGGCAAACGCCTCGCGGGTCGCCTCCGGCCGGTTGCGGTAGCCGGCGAACACATTCGGCCCGCGGACCAGGATCTCGCCTTCATCGGGATGCCCGCCCTCCCCCCGCGCGGCGGACCGGTCGATGCGCAACTCGACCCCCGGCACCGGCAGGCCCACGGTGCCGGGCCGCGGCCGGCCCGGCGGGTCGAT
>JAHJNP010000212.1 GCA_018820745.1 Gammaproteobacteria bacterium | reverse complement strand
GCCGCCGAACAGCCGCTGTCACTGGCAGCCAGCCTGGTGTTCGAGCAGACCTACGGCCAGGTCGAAGGCGACAGCGCCTCGGTGGCGGAACTGTGCGCGCTCTTGTCCTCGCTGGCGAATGTGCCGATCCGGCAGTCGCTGGCGGTGACCGGCTCGGTCGACCAGTTCGGCCGGGTGCAGGCGATCGGCGCGGTGAACGAGAAGATCGAGGGCTACTTCGACATCTGCAACATGCGCGGCCTCACCGGCCGGCAGGGCGTGCTGATTCCGGCATCCAACGTGGCGCACCTGATGCTGCGTCAGGACGTAGTCGACGCCGCGAAGGCGGGGCGCTTTCATGTCTATGCGGTGGAAACGGTCGACGAGGCGCTCGAACTGCTGACCGGTATCGCCGTCGGCACGCCCGACGCCGAGGGCAGCCTCGATCATCGCGTGGCTCAGCGGATCAAGCATCTGGCCGAACTGCGGCGCAAGTACGCGAAGAAGGCCGAACACGGTTCCGGCGGCAGCCATGAGCACGACGATGAATGAGCCGCCGGCCAGCGTCAGGATCTGGGTGGCGCTGGACGAATCGCCACGCAGCGCCGCGGCGCTGATCGC
Source organism: Gammaproteobacteria bacterium (assembly GCA_018820745.1). Taxonomy (GTDB): domain Bacteria; phylum Pseudomonadota; class Gammaproteobacteria; order Burkholderiales; family Thiobacillaceae; genus Thiobacillus. The sequence goes on along the minus strand of JAHJNP010000212.1, from coordinate 9,465 downwards.
GGCGGTCGCGCTGGCGGCCGGACTTGACGCGGAACTGGCCGGACTGTTCGTCGAGGACATCGACCTGCAGCACCTGAGCGGCTTGCCCTTCGCGCGCGAATTCAGCGTGCTGACCGGTGCGGGGATCCCCTTGTTGCCGGACGAAGTGGAGCGCATCTGGCGGCGCGAAGAGAAGGCCATGCAGCGCCTGCTGGCTGAAGCCGCGAACCGCTCGCAGCTGCGCTGGTCGTTTCGCGTGGCGCGCGGCAGAGTGGCCGCGGAAATCAATACGCTGGCGCAGGCCCTGGATCTGATCGTGCTGGGCAAGCGCACGGGCATCGGCGTCATGACCGTTGTCCAGACCACGGCCCGGCTGGCCGACGTCCAGCCGAAAGCAGGGCCGGTGCTGGTGCTGTTCGAGGATCTGCCGACCTCCTCGCACAGCCTGGAGACGGGCGCCATGCTCGCACGCAGCAACGGCGCCGAACTGGTGCTGCTGATCAAGGACGGTGACGAGGACGCGTACCGGGCCGCCTGCGCAGCCGCGCAGGCCGTGCTGAAAGCGCGCGGGACGGCCGGGCGGTGCGTGCGCCTGAATGCCATCGAGGGGGACAACCTGGTTCAGGCAGCGCGCCACGAACGGGCCGGCTGCCTGGTGCTGGCCGGCCGCGAACGCTTCCTCAGCCAGGCCGGTTTCGAGCGGATGCTGGATGCGATCGAATGCCCGGTCGTGCTGGCTCGCTAGGCGAAAACGCAATCACGCCAGCCGCATGGGCTAGATTGAAATCCGCAACAGGAGACACATCATGGCCATCATTGGCATCGACCTCGGGACATCCAACTCCGCCGCAGCTGTGCTGCGCGGCGGGCGTCCCGTCATCATTCCCAGCGCCGAGGGCGTGAGCCTGGGCGGCAAGGCCTTTCCCAGCTACGTGGCGGTGGCCGCCGACGGCCAGATGCTGATCGGCGAGCCGGCCCGGCGTCAGGCGGCTGCCAACCCCGAGGGCACCGCCACCGCCTTCAAGCGCAGGATGGGCCAGCGCGAAACCCTCAAGCTGCGCGACAAGTCGTTCACCCCCGAGCAGCTGTCCGCTTTCCTGCTGCAGAAAATCAAGCGCGACGCCGAAGCCTTTCTGGGGGAGGCGGTCACGCAGGCGGTGGTCACCGTTCCCGCCTACTTCGACGACAACCAGCGCAGCGCCACCAAGGACGCCTGCAAGATCGCCGGCCTCGAGGTGGTACGGCTGGTCAACGAGCCCACTGCGGCGGCGCTCGCCTACGGCCTCGACCGGCTGGGCCAGGAACTTCGGATCGCGGTGATCGACTTCGGCGGCGGCACGCTCGACGTCACCGTCATGGAATTCGGCAAGGGCGTGTTCGAGGTCAAAGCCACCTCGGGCGACACCCGGCTCGGCGGCACCGACATGGACGGGCGGCTGATCGAGGCGCTGGCCGAGCGCTTCCAGCTCGCCACCGGGGTGGACCTGCGCGGCGACGCCAAGGCGATGGCCCGGCTCAAGGAGGCGGCGGAGGTGGCCAAGATCGAGCTGTCCGCCGGCACCAGCGCCCACATCAGCCTGCCCTATATCGCGGCGGCAGGCGGCGAGCCCAAGCACCTGGAAATGGATCTGTCCCGCACCGACCTCGAACGCATCGTGCGCCCGGTGATCGAGCGCTGCCGCGGCCCGGTCGAGCAGGCCCTGCGCGACGCCGGCACCCAGGCGAAGGACATCGACCGCATCGTCTTCGTCGGCGGCCCCACCCGCATGCCGGCGGTGCGCGCCTTCTTCGAGGACATGCTGGGCCGCAAGGCCGAGATGGGCGTCGATCCGATGGAATGCGTGGCCAGCGGCGCCGCCATCCAGGCCGGCGTGCTGGCCGGCGAGGCGGGCCTGGGCGAAATCGTGCTGGTCGACGTCACGCCGCTCACCCTCGGCGTGGAAACCCTGGGCGGCGTGGCCACCCCGCTGATCGCCCGCAACACCCCGGTGCCGGTGAAGCAGACCGAGACCTTCACCACTGCCGCCGACATGCAGACCTCGGTGACCATCCATGTCTTCCAGGGCGAGCGGCCGATGTCGGCCGACAACGTGAGCCTCGGCGAATTCAATCTCGACGGCCTGCCGCCGGCGCCGCGCGGCGTGCCCAAGATCGAGGTCACCTTCGACATCGACGCTTCCGGCATCCTCAATGTCACCGCCAAGGACACCGCCACCGGCAAGAGCCAGAGCATCCGCATCACCGGTTCCACCCGGCTCAACACGGAGGACAAGGACCGCATGATCAAGGAGGCCGAGCAGTATGCGGAGGCCGACAAGAAGCGACGCGAGGACGTGGACAAGCTCAACGAGGCGGATGCCGCCTGCTATCAGGCGGAAAAGATGCTGGCCGATTTTGCCGACAAGCTCACCGACGAGTTGAAAGGGAAAATCCAGACCGCGATGCAGGAGACCAAGGAGGCCTTTGCCCGCAAGGATGCGCCTGCCGCATCGGAGAAGGCCGAAGCCCTCAAGAAGCTGCTCAAGGAAGCGGGCGCGGTGATCTATTCACAGACCCAGACCCAAGGCGGCGGCCCCTACGCCGAAACGAAATTCCCGGGCGGCACTCCGCCGCCCTACGAATCCACCGGCGAGGCCAGGCCCTCCGGCTCAGGCCCGCGCGGCAAGGTGGTGGACGCCGAGTACAAGGAAGAAAAATAGCGGGGTGACGTCATCAATTCCGTTTCGCAACGCGACTATTACGAGGTACTTGGCGTCCCGCGCGACGCCGATGCCAAGGCCATCAAGGACGCCTTCCGCAGTCTCGCCCTGAAGTATCACCCGGACCGCAACAAGGAACCCGGGGCCGAGGAGCGCTTCAAGGAAATCGCCGCCGCCTACGCGGTGCTGTCCGACCCGAAGAAGCGCGCGCAGTACGACACGGCAGGCCACGCCGGGGTGGCGGGCTACAGCACCGAGGACCTGTTCGGCGGCATCGATTTCGAGGACCTGTTCCGCGGCTTCGATTTCGGTTTCGACTTCGGCGGCGGCCTGTTCGACCTGTTTTCCCGGCGCCGGCGCGGCCCCGCCCGCGGCAACGACATCGAAGTGGAGATCGCGATTCCGCTGGAAAAGGTGGCAAGCGGCGGCGAGGAAACGGTGCGCTATGGTCGCTACGCGCCCTGCGAGCGCTGTCACGGCCAGGGCACCGCCGACGGCAAGCCGCCGAAGGCGTGTCCTGCCTGCCAGGGCAGCGGCCGGCAGGTCACCACCAGCCAGAAAGGCAACGTGTCGATGCAGCAGATCAGCACCTGCCCGGTCTGTCACGGCAGCGGCAAGCAGATCGGCCAACCCTGTCCGGACTGCGGCGGCCGCGGCGAGGTGGAAAAGATCGAAAGCCTGAGCGTCAGCATCCCGGTGGGCGTGGAGGACGGCACGGCCCTGCGCGTGGCGGGGCGGGGGATGGCGAGCCCCAAGCCCGGTGGGGCGCCCGGCGACCTGTACGTGGTCGTCCATGCACGGCCGGACCCACGTTTCCAGCGCGACGGCGCCGACCTCTGGCGGCAGGAGACCTTGCCCCTTACCGACGCCGTGCTGGGAACTACACTGAAAGTGTTGACGCTGGAAGGCGGCAAGGCAGACGTGGAGATTCCCGCCGGCATTCAGCCGGACACGGTGCTGCGGCTCAGGAACAAGGGCCTTCCCCGCTTCGGCGGAAAGGGGAAAGGCGACCTCTATCTGCGGATCAAGATAGAGATTCCGGAAAACCCCGGTCGTGAGGAGCGCGAATTGTACGAGCGATTGCGCGCGCTGGCCGGCAAGCGCAGGCGGCATTTCTGGGAATAGGCACGTTTCAACGGGGCGGGAATCCCGGCCTTGCGCGGCCATTGTCACCGAGCAATTTTTAAACAACCTGAACGAAAGGAAGACGAGATGAAAACGCCCCTGCAAATCACGTTTCGCGGCTTTGAGCATTCCGATGCGCTGGAGACGCATATCCGCGAAAAAGCCGACAAACTGGAGAGTTTCTTCGAGCCGATCATGTCCTGCCGGGTGGTGGTGGAATTGCCGCACCAGCACAAGAACCAGGGCAAACTTTTTAATGTGCGCCTCGACATCGGCGTGCCGGGAAGCGAAATCGTGGTGAACCGCGACGAGCACGAAGATGTGTATGTCGCCCTGCGCGATGCCTTCGATGCGGCCAGGCGCCAGCTCGAGGACTATGGCCGGCGCCTTCGCCGCGAGACCAAGGCCCACCCGCAGGAATACACTGGTCTGGTGGTGCGCATGGTTCCCGAGGAAGGCTATGGGTTCATCCGCCGTGCCGACGGCAACGAGCTGTACTTCAGTTTCGACAATCTGGTCAACACCACATTCGATCAGCTCAACACGGGCGACGAGGTGAAATTCATCGAGGAAATGGCCGCCGAGGGCCCGCAGGCCAAGCGCGTGAGCATCGGCCAGCATCACATTCCGCTATAAGCCCGGGGACAGCGAGTGCCGGTCGGACAGACCGCCTATTGGGTCGGTGGGGTGCCGGACATCCCGTCAGGAGCCGCTTTTCCGGGCCGCGTGCTGGCGGCCGGCGTATCAGTTACCGGAGCGGGTCCGGCAGGATAAGCCTGTGGCGGCGCTTCCGCGGCCGGCACTTCTGGCGTCGGGATTTCGTCCTTCTGGCAACCGGCCAGCGTGAGGGCCGCAACTGCGGCGATGAGGAGCGAACATCTTGTTTCCCGCTTCATTCGCCTCTTCTCCCTTCAGAAAATGGCCAATATCCAGGTCCGCCTGTCCCGTCCGGGCTTTTCAAGATCGGCCCTTCGCCTGGCAGCGGTCCCGTCAAATTCTTCCACTGCGGGCAATTCTTGAGACCGAACAAGCTTTCCAATGCTGAATCGCCCCGGCTTCACAGGGGCGCCTGAACGGGCAGAAACGACCCGTGGTGACGATTTCACTGGCGGGGTGTCCCGGCGCAGCGGCAACGCCGGCATAGGTACTGCAACATCACGGGAAAGCCGGCATTTCAGGTTCGGTACCGCCGAACTCGGCATCGGGGTGGTGCACCTTGATGAGGGTTTCGATTTCCTCGACCCGTTCCTTGGGCACATCGGCCATGAACAGGAATTCGCCTTTTTCAATGGCTTCCTCGAACTGCTGGATGCGGCGATTGCCGACGCTGCTGCCGATCATGCCCGACACCCATGCGCCAAAGCCTGCGCCCGCAAGGGTGGACGCCAGAATCGCACCGCCGGCCAGCACCGGCACGCCCGGCAAGGCCACCGCGGCGAGGCCGACCAGCATGCCCGTCGCCCCTCCCACGGTCAGGCCCTGCTCGAGTGCGGGGATCAAGTCTGACTTTTGCAGATGCGATGCTTCGGGCAGGTCTTCCATAGGCGTGCCCTGCTTCGCCACAACATGGATGTGACGCGCTTCGATTCGCGCCAGCAACAGTTCTTCAACGATTTTTTTGGCGATCGCTTTATTCGGTGCCAGGAAATAGATCCGTCTCATGCTTGTCTCTCCTTGGGGTAATGCAATCGAATCAGGGCGGGAGTCAGGTTCGCGGAAATTTGCGCTGTTCATCTCCGGTCAATGCGCTCGATACAGAGGGCTCGCATTGCCTTCACCGGGATTTTCGACATTCGCGCCTTTTTCAATATAGACACGGCAAGATTTCCGGTTTGCAGCGTCTATTCTGGAAGCTGTTGCAGCGCAGCATGAAAGTTGACCCACACCCTCCACGTATTGCCCGGAGGGACCGGAGGCAGCATGCCGACGGGCAGTGGCCACGACATGCTGCGGCGTTCATGGGGCGATGCGCGAAAATGACCGAAAGCAAGCATGAAATCGATCTCGAACAGGCACGGCTCGATCCTGGTTCGGTGTTCGCCAACCCCGAGGCGCTGCGCGACCACCCAGGTTTGACGCTGGAACAGAAGGTCGAGCTGTTGCGACGCTGGGCGTACGATGCCAGCGAGCTTGCCGTCGCCGAAGAAGAGGGCATGGCGGGTGGCGAGGCGTCGCCGCTGTCGGGGATTCTTGCCGTGCTCCATGCCCTGACGGGAGGCTACGACGTGGACCACAGCCCGCCTACCAAGCAAGGAGGCGTGTAAAGCGAATTGCGCGGAATTAACCGCATGCCATTGTTTTTATTGTATATTAAGGCCTGATAAATAGGCATTCCCTGGCGAAGCCCGGCTGTAAGCCTGCTGAAAAAATCGGGCTGCGCAGTCATTCCGGGCCGGTCCGACCCAACGCATCGAGGCGGCGGCGCTGTTCGGCGATTTCCGCATCCAGATGGAACACCACGTTGCTCAGCGCCTCGCGGGCCGAGGCATCGCGTTCCTCCATGAGCCAGGGTTCGAACACGGCCTTGAGTTCCTCGAACGCTTCAAGCCTGGCTTGAAGCCGCAGCCATTCCCGGGTGTGCGTGGCGTCCAGGTTCATGTCCTTCGCGACTGGATTCACTGCGCCGGAAGGCTGCGCAGGATGTCCTTGAACTGCGCCCACTCGGTGGCGGGCCAGATCTCGGAATGGGCGCGCCCAAACGTCCGGATCAGGGCCGAAACCCGGGTCGCCGTTTCATTGTCGGGGGCGGTGAAGATGTCCAGGTAATCATGCGGGCCGAGCACGGCATAGCTGTGCAGCCACTCCACCTCGAGACAGGCTGCGCGGATGCGTTCCATCGCCTGGCGTTCAAGATCCTCCATGGTCTGGGGGCTGCGCAGCAGCTCGGGCGAAAGGCGGGTGAGCATGACGAAAACGGGCATGGCGGTCTCCTCGGTCAGGGTGTCCTGATTTCACTATATGAAGGATTTGCGGATTGCCGCATTGGGGGACAGCGCGCGCGTTCGTGAGCGGCCCCGTCGCGGTGGGGGAGCCTGGCTTGATGTTTCGAGCGAGCAGGATTTCCCTCGCGCATATCATGCAGGCGCTCCACCGTTTTCATGGCGGGCCTGTCGCGCTTTCGCGCATCGACGACTCCACGCAGGCAATGTTATTTTGTTATTATCATTACCGTTCACTCGGTTTGTTCATGGCAATGCCGAAGGTCTGTTTCAGATTGAGTGCCGGGGAGAGTCAATGGCCTTGTTGTTTCACTACGTCGCTTCCTGATCCGTGCCCGTCAAAAAGGCTTCATCCAGGGAAAAACCCGGCCTCGCCAAGGCCGAGCGCGCCAAGCCCGCTGCCAGGCCCAGGAAGGCTGCGCCGTCGCCACCGACTCAAGACACCGCCGCGCAGCCGTTTCAGGCCGTGGTGGGCATGGTCGCTTCGGCAGGCGGCCTCGAGGCCTTCAAGCAATTTTTCCAGGCGATGCCGGCGCACAGCGGCCTCGCTTTCGTGCTGATCTCCCACCTCGACCCCAAGCACGGAAGCCTGATGGCCCCGTTGCTGGGCAAGCAAACCGCCATGCCGGTAGCGGAAGCCGAGGACGGCCAAGCTCTCGAAGCCGACCATGTCTACGTCATCCCGCCCAATCATTACCTGACCCTGCACAAGGGGGCCATCCAGCTGAGCGCGCCGCCCGACCGGGGTGCCGGCCTGACCGCCATCGACCCCTTCCTGCGCTCGCTGGCAGCGGACCAGCAGGAACGCGCCATCTGCATCATTCTGTCCGGCACCGGCAGCCACGGCTCGCTGGGGCTCAAGGCCGTCAAGGCCGAGGGCGGCATGGCCATGGTGCAGGAGCCGTCCAGCGCCGAGTACGACCGCATGCCGCTCTCCGCCGTCGACACCGGGCTTGCAGACTACGTGCTGCCGCCCGGCCGGATGCCGGAAGAACTGCTTAAATACGTGCGGCACTTCGTGGCCGGAAACGCCGCGCTGCCCGAACCGGCCGCCGCCCAGAACGATCTGACGCAGATCCTTGCCCTGCTGCGGGCGCGAACCAAGTTCGATTTTCGCGCCTACCGCAAGCGCATGCTGCTGCGCCGCGTGCTGCGGCGCATGGGGCTCAACCACCTGGAGCGGCTCGCCGACTATCTGGCGCTGCTGCGCGAGCGGCCGGACGAACTCGCTCAGCTTGGCAAGGACCTGCTGATCAGCGTCTCCAGTTTTTTTCGCGACCCCGAAATGTTCCAGGTGCTGGAAACCCAGGTGCTGCCCGAACTGATCGAGGCGCGCAATACGGACGCCCCGGTACGGGTGTGGGTGGCCGGCTGCGCCAGCGGGGAGGAGGCCTATTCGATCGCCATGCTGCTGATCGAGCGCATCGCCGCGATGGGCAAGGCCTGCCCGATCCAGATCTTTGCCACCGATGTGGACGAGGCCGCCCTCGAAGTGGCCCGCCGCGGCATCTATCCGGATGCGCTGGTAGCCGACCTCTCGCGCCAGCAGCTGGAGCGATTTTTCACCCGGGCCGATGCCCACCACTGGCAGGTGAGCAAGCAGTTGCGGGAAACCGTGCTGTTTGCGCCGCAGAACATCCTGGCCGATGCGCCTTTCTCCAAACTGGACCTGGTGAGCTGCCGCAATCTGCTGATCTACCTGGAGCCGGAGGTGCAGCAGAAGCTGCTGCAATTGTTCCATTTCGCCCTCAACGAAGCCGGCTACCTGATCCTCGGCCCCTCGGAGAGCATCGGGCGGCATGTCGAGCTCTATCGGCCGGTCTCCAAGAAGTGGCGCATCTTCCACCGCGTGAATACGGAGCGTCTGACCCGGGCCGGCTTTCCGGTTCAGGCCGGCAAGCGGATGAGCGAGTTGCAGCCGGCGCCGCCACCGGTTCCGGCCCAGCATAAGAACCTGAGCGACCTGACCCGCAAGATCCTGCTGGAGGAATTCGCCCCCGCCGCCGTGGTGATCAACCGGCGCTACGAGGTGCTGCATTACTCGGGGCCGACGCAGCTGTATCTGCAGCAGCCCGGCGGGCCGCCGTCGCACGACTTGCTGACGCTGGCCCTGGCCGCGTTGCGGCCGCGCATCCGCGCCGCGGCGATCAAGGCCATCAACGAGGAAGCGCGGGTCGACGTTGGCGGCATCCGCATCAAGCGCGCAGGGCATTTTGCCCTGGTGCGCCTGTCGGTTCAGCCGATGCCGGGCAAGCTGGCAGACGAGCGGCTGTTGCTGGTTGTTTTCCAGGATGAGCCGGAGATGGCCCAGGTCGCTGGCGCCGGCGATAAACAGGCGAGGACCGACGAGCAGCTGGTGCGCCAGCTGGAGTACGAGCTGAAGACCTCGCGTGAAGAGTTGCAAAGCACCATCGAGGAACTGGAGAGCAGCAACGAGGAACTCAAGGCTTCCAACGAGGAAGTCATGTCGATGAACGAGGAGCTGCAGTCCATCAACGAGGAACTGGAGACCTCCAAGGAGGAGCTGCAGTCGCTCAACGAGGAAGTCATGTCGATGAACGAGGAGCTGCAGTCCACCAACGAGGAACTGGAGACCTCCAAGGAGGAGCTGCAGTCGCTCAACGAGGAACTGAGCACGGTCAATTCCCAGCTGCGCGACAAGGTGGACGAGCTGGAAGATTCCAACGACGACATGACCAACCTGCTGGCCAGCGTCGACAACG
>JAHJNP010000211.1 GCA_018820745.1 Gammaproteobacteria bacterium | reverse complement strand
CCGCCTCGATGCGGCGGAACAGGATCGGGTGCGCATATGCCGTGTTCGAGCCGGCGATGAAGATCGTCCCGGCGTGGTCGATGTCGTCGTAGCAACCCGGCGGCGAATCGGCGCCCAGCGTGGCCTTGTAGCCCGCCACCGCCGACGACATGCACAGGCGCGAATTGGTGTCGACGTTGTTGGTGCCGATCAGCCCCTTGGCCAGCTTGTTGAAGACGTAATACGCCTCGGTGGTGAGCTGGCCGGAAATGTAGAAGGCGACGGCGTCGGGGCCGTGCGCGTCGATGACCGCACGGAATTTTTCGGCGACGTGGTCGAGCGCCGCGTCCCAGCCCACCTGCCGGCGCGGCGATGCGCGGTCGGCGCGCAGTTCGGGGAAAAGCGCGCGCCCGGACGCCTGCGCCGACAGCGCCAGCGCCGCGCCCTTGGTGCACAGCTTGCCGCGGTTGGCCGGATGCGCCGGGTCGCCGCGCACGCCGGTGATCTTCCCGGCATCCGCCTCGATCAGCACCCCGCAGCCGGTGCCGCAATAACAACAGACAGATGAAACGACAGACATGATGGCTCCTCGCCCTGGTCTTCAGCAGGGTCTGTGCCAGGGGCTCACAGCGCAACAAATTCAATGGCTTGACGGGATTCCGGCGGACGCGGCGCCGGCAAAGCGCTCAACCGCAGTGCACGATCGAGCGGGTGTGCCGCAAATTGGTGCGTCGACGTCGGCCGCCGTTCGAATGCACCCACTCTGCCCGTATGATTGGCGGGGTTAGCCCGGCTTCATCTGTCCCGCATTCATCCTGGAATCAAACCGAACATGATTTCTTCAACGCACAGCGAGGCCGACATTGGCTAGCCCGCCTCCCTCCAGCCGCCTGCCGCCGGACTCGCTCGCCTGGCTGACCTGGGGCCTGCTCGCCAGCCTCTATTTCGTCGGCTATTTCCAGCGCGTCGCCCCGGCGGTGATGGTCGACGAACTGATGCGCGACTTCAGCATCACCGCCACCATGCTCGGCAATCTTTCCGCGCTCTACTTCTACACCTACGCCGCCATGCAGATTCCCAGCGGCCTGCTCGCCGATGCCGCCGGCCCGCGCCGCGTGGCGACGGCAGCGGCGGTCGTTGCGGCCGCCGGCATCGTGCTGTTCGCCCAGGCGGACAGCCTGTGGATGGCCAGTCTCGGCCGGGCGCTGATCGGCGCCTCGGTCGCCGTCGCCTTCGTCGCCTGCATGAAGCTCGCCGGCCACTGGTTCCCCGCCAACCGCTTCGCCACGGTCACCGGCATCTCGCTCCTGATCGGCAACCTCGGCGGCGTGCTGGCCGGCGTGCCGCTGTCCGAGGCGGTGGCCAGCGTCGGCTGGCGCGGCGCCATGATGGCCAGCGCGGCCGTCACCCTGGTGCTCGCCGCCGTCGTCTGGCTGTGGGTGCGCGACGATCCCAGCGAACGCGGCTATGCCAGCCACGCCCATCCGGAAGCGCGCAACAGCGCCATGTCGCCGCGGCGCAGCCTGAAGCGGGTGATTTCCGAGCGCGATACCTGGCTGCTGTTTTTTGCCGGCGGCCTGATCGCCGCGCCGGTGCTGACCTTCGCCGGCCTGTGGGGGGTGCCCTACCTGGTCCAGGTGCACGGCCTGGAACGCAGCCATGCCGCCGGCTTCACCACCACCATGCTGCTCGGCTTCGCCGTCGGTGGCCCGCTCTTGGGCGCGCTGTCCGACCGCATCGGCCGGCGCAAGCTGCCTTATCTGGGCGCGACGCTGGTCCATGCGCTGGGCTGGCTAGCATTCCTGTCGATCGACGACCTGTCGGCCAGCGCGCTTTATCTGGTATTCGCCGCCATCGGCTTTTCGGCCGGCGGGCTCATCATCGGCTTCGCCTTCGCGCGCGAGGTCAACCACCCGGGCGCAGCCGGCACCGTCGGCGGCGTCGTCAACATGGCCGTACTCGGCTTTGCCGCCATCCAGCAAAGCGCCATGGGCTGGATCCTCGACCGCAACTGGCAGGGCGCCATGACCGAAGGCGCCCGCATCTACGACGCCGCTGCCTACCACGCCGCCTTCCTGTGGCTGGCGGTCAGTGCCGCAGGGGCCGTGCTGTTCGTGGCGCTGACCCGCGAAACCTGCTGCCGGCTGCGCTTCGACGCGGGCGCTTGAAGCCGCCCGGGAATTCATCCCTGGCGCAGCCGCCCAGGCTTTGCGGCAGGAGGGCCTGGGTGGTTATTCCGAACCCGGTTCAGTCGCCGCGTCCGCCGAGTTTTTCCAGCCTGGTCAGCCACTTTTTGGCCGGCTCGGGCGCCATGTCAGCGACCATGCCGATCAGGGTTTCGTGCACCGGCGAAATTCCCACAAAGCCGAGAATATTGCGTTCGAGCGACTTGAGGCTGTGCGCGCGGAAGTACCAGCGGTAGACCGTCGCCGGCATCCCCATGGTGACGACCACGCGCGCCGAGCGGCCGGTCAGGCCCTTTGCCGCCAGCGGATTTGGGGCCTCCCGCGAGAACGCGAAACCGGGGCGCGCCACCTGTTCGAGAAAGCCCTTGAGCAGCGCAGGCATGTCGCCCAGCCACAGCGGGAAGAAAAGCACCAGGTGCTCGGCCCATTTGATCGCATCCTGCGCCGAGGCCAGATTAGGCGGCAACTCGCCCTGCTCCCATTCGTGCTGGCTGCGCAGCAACGGAAAATCAAGCGTCGCCACATCGATGCGCCGGACCTCGTGGCCCGCCGCGGTTGCCCCGCGGGCATACGCTTCCTCCAGCGCATGGCACAAATGACGCTGGCCGGCATCCGGATGGCCCTGAATCAAGAGAATGTGCTTGCCCACGATGCACCTCCAGGCGATTGGACGTGCCGATCGAGTCGACACTTCCAACAAGTGTAGATAATTTTGATTTGTCGATACCGACGAGCGACGACAGGCCTCGGCACACACGAGGAAAAAAAACGGCTTATCACCGGGACGCCATCGGACAGGGACTAACGGTCGCTGAATGGCCAAGAAGCGGAAGTACAGGTTGAAGTATCCGTCCGTCTCTTGTTCAGCCGTTTGCGACGTTCAAACCTGCTATTTATCTGTCTGCTAACCACCTCACAACGGCCACTACCAATTTACTGCGGCCAACCAGGTTGTCTCCCTATACCTTCGCCTACACTGCAATTTCCAGGGTTGGTTTGAGTGAACGGACTTGTTTTTCTGTTTATGTTATGACGAAGCGATTGCGCAGAACTTGGGTCGAGTGTTTTGGCTTACGGTAGAAACTAATTGTCCATTCGAGGAGTACTACATGCTGGTGACTTTCACGACCGATGCCTATGCCGACATCACCATGTTTGGGGATGTCGCGCTAGCGATGCTCAAAATGATGGGGCACAGCACAACCGTGCCCGGCGCGATTCTGGCGGCAGATGTTCCTGCGGCCCTGAGCCAGTTGACAGCCGCTATCGAGGCAGAAAAAGCCTCTCCGCCCGTTGAGGACAAGGACGCGGATGAGCCAGTGGTCAGCATGGCTCATCGAGCGCTGCCTCTCATTGATCTTCTTGCTGCCGCAGCAAAGGCGGAATCCAACGTAATGTGGAAATAAATCCATTGGCGGGGAAGCCCGCTCAGCCGATCATGCTGGTCAATGTGCCCAGACTCGTCACGGCCTACTACAGCACAGACGATTGTCAATGACGCGCTTGCCGCGTCCTCGCAGTAGCCCGGGATGCATTGAGCACACTCGGGAAGAAGAATTCATGAGCGAACAGACACCCATCAGCCATCCCAAGCAGCGCCTTTTAACAAAGGATATCGAGGGATACGATACGCTGGCCGGGTTGGCCCTGGATATGCGCTCGTCGTGGAATCACGCCACCGATCAGGTGTGGCGACAGTTGGATCCGGTGCTGTGGGCGTTGACCCAGAATCCCTGGGTCGTGTTACAGACGGTGTCTCGGGAGAAACTCCGGCAGGTATTGGCCGAGCCCGCTTTCCGCAAGAATCTTGACGATCTGGCGCAATCCCGGCGCGATGCGGCGGAGGCGCCTGCGTGGTTCCAGCAAGCCTATCCGCAATCTCCCCTCAGCCGTGTTGCCTATTTCAGCATGGAGTTCATGTTGAGCGAGGCCTTGCCCATTTATTCGGGTGGACTGGGCAACGTGGCGGGCGACCAACTCAAGGCCGCCAGCGATCTGGGCGTTCCGGTGATCGGCGTGGGGCTGCTCTACCAGCAAGGCTATTTTCGCCAGGTGATCGACAAGGATGGCGCGCAACAGGCGCTGTACCCTTACAACGACCCCGGCCAGCTACCGATCACGCCGCTGCGCAAACCGAATGGCGAGTGGTTGCGCCTGGAAATCGCTTTGCCCGGCTACTCGGTCTGGCTGCGCGCCTGGCAGGTGCAGGTGGGGCGCGTGAAGCTGTACCTGCTGGACAGCAATGACGCCGCGAATTACCCGGCGCATCGCGGCATTACCAGCGAGCTGTATGGCGGCGGGCCGGAGTTGCGCCTCAAGCAGGAACTGCTGCTCGGGATCGGCGGCTGGCGGCTGCTCGCCGCACTCGGCATTGCCCCCGAAGTCTGCCACCTGAATGAAGGGCATGCCGCCTTCGCGGTGCTGGAACGCGCGCGCAGCTTCATGCAGGAAAACAGGCTGAGCTTCGAGGCCGCGCTGGCCGTCACCCGTGCGGGCAACCTCTTCACCACGCACACGGCGGTGGCAGCCGGCTTCGATCGTTTCGCGCCGGCGCTGATCGAGCAATACCTCGGCGGGTATGCCGAGCAGCGTCTCGGTATCACCTGCCACGACCTGCTGGCACTGGGCCGCCAGAACCCGAACGACGCGTCGGAACCCTTCAACATGGCCCATCTGGCGATTCGCGGCAGCGGGGCGGTGAATGGCGTAAGCAGTCTGCATGGCAGGGTGAGCCGGCACCTTTTTGGGCCACTCTTTCCGCACTG
>JAHJNP010000210.1 GCA_018820745.1 Gammaproteobacteria bacterium | reverse complement strand
GGGATATTTGCGGACAGCGTGGGGATATTCCTGTCGAACAACGCGGCGGATTCACTGTCGGGTAACGACACGATGTACGTGGTGGTGAGCGACTCGCTGTACGTTGATTACACGGATGCGGACGACGGGACGGACACAGGCCGGGATACGGCGGCGATCAGCACGGTGCAGACGTCGCATGAACTGTCGTTCAGCGCGGCGGCGGGCACGGCCAAGCTTTGTGCCGACTGCGTGCCAACGATGGCGGCCTGTACCGACTGACCGGGACGCAACAGCTTTTGCGGGTCAACGAGGCTGGCGCGCGCCAGCACGCTTTGCGACGCATTGAGCTGCGGCAGCAGAGCGGCGACGCGACCCTTGGCGAGGCTGTCCACCACTGTGACGGATTGTCCGACGGCAATTTGGCGCGCCTGCGCCGTCGACAGCGGGATCTCCAGCGCCAGCCTGGTCAGGTCCGCCACTTTCACCAGCGCCGTGCCGGCATCCACACGCTCGCCCGGCTCGGCGGCACTTTCCGTCACCACCCCGGCGATCGGCGCAGTGAGCGTGATCGCACTGCCTGACACCTTGCCCGCCCCCAACATCGACAGCGCAGTTTGTGCCGCCGCCAGGCTGGCGCGCGCCGACTGCGCCTCGGATTGCGTCGCGCGCAGGCGCGATTCGGCAATCAGGCCCTCATCAAATAATTTTTCGTCGCGCGCGGCGTTGCCCGCTGCCAACTGCAATTTCAGGCGCGCCTGCGTCAAGGCATTCTGCGCATCGGCCAGGCCTGGCATCGACAGGGTGACGAGCGGTGCGCCACGGTTGACCATGTCGCCCGCCTGCACATGAAGTTGCGTAACCAGACCAGCACCGGCTGCGGCGACGACGCGCACGCTGGCAGGCGGCAGTGTCACCCGTGCCGGGTAGGTGAGCGCCGGGCTGGCGATTTGCTTGGCAGCGGCCACGGTGGCAATGCCGAGATTGGCCTTCTGGGCTGCGGTCAGGGGCAGGACGTCAGCGGCAACAGCGGAGGCGGCGCCGGCGAACAGCGCCAGGGCGAGAATACGGGGGGCAACAAAATCAGGGGACATGCTTGATCTCCATGTGCAAAAACAGGCGCGCACAGGGCGACGCGCCGCGATGGGCGATCAGGCGAGGGGCGGGGCTAAAGCGTGGGGAAGGATGTAGTCAGGCGGTGAAAAGTCCAGCGGCGGCGGCAAGCCTATGGCGGGCCGTTCCGTCATGTCGGCACGCGGCAGCGTCAAGGTCATGGCAAGCGGCGCTTCGGCGGCCGCACCCAGCATGCCGTTCCGCAACGGCATGCCTTTCGCCACCTCGACCTCTGCGCCGTGTTCATCGGCCGCGATCACATGGTAGGCCGCATCGCTGTGCAAACCCTGATGCACGTGCAGAAAATCCGCATGACTCAGCTGCACCGCCCCTGCATGGGCGTGGATGAGCGGCGTCATTGCCTGAAGGGCGACGAATAACCAGAGCATCAGGAAGCGGGCGGCGCGGTGCGGCACGGTCGGGTTCAAGGTTGTACGGGCTGAAGGTGAAAGAATACGCTGTTGCAGGTTACAGGGCTCGGGTCAGCGCTGACAAACCCACAAGCAGGGCGCATCCTGCCGACCGATTCTTAAGACCACCTTAAGTCGTGGGCAATCTGCCTGGCGGGGAATGAATTCCATCTTGAGATTCACCTGATTCGGGGAGCATCGACAGGCCGGTATCGGCCCTGTAAACGGGCCTTCAGGTATTGTTGCCACTCCCCTCAATGGTCGTGGCAGTGGTGAACGGCCGGGACGTGCGGATGCATGTGGGTCAGTGGTTCATGCCGGTGCAGATGGCTATGCCGGTATGGGCGCACCTGGCGAGAAGGCAAACCCCAGGTTGACGATGCCGGATACCCAGCCCTTCACCGAAGCGATCCAGGTGGCATCGGTGAGCGATTCCTTGCGGGTCAGGTTGTAGTCGATCCCCCATGCGAAGCACGCGCCAAGGATGACCAGCGTCGGCCACAGTTCGGCGGCCTGATGGGAAATGAATCTTCTTCTTAAGGTTTCCCTAAGCTGGGGCGCATACAGTCACTGGCATCCCGTTACAGGAGACTGTCATGCCGAATCCATCCTATCATCCGCATCGCGTATTCGATCCCTTGCTGCGACTGCTGCACTGGGTCATTGCCCTGGCGATTGTGGCCCTCATCGTCACCAGCCAGCTGGCCGACTGGTTTGAACACGGACCCTATGAGAATACGCTGTGGAATCTGCATATTCTCACCGGCTATGTCCTGACCGCGGGCTTGCTGACGCGACTGCTGTGGGGCATTGTGGGGCCGGTCAGCGCACGCTGGCGCGATCTGTGGCACCCCGCCGTCTGGAAAGACAGCCTCAAGAATCTGCGCCTGCCGAGCGCCCATCGCGTGGGACACGACCCGATAGCCAGCCTGGCTTATCTGTTTGCCTACGGCGTGATGGCGCTGATGGTCGTCACCGGGTTGGGGCTTGCTGCCAGTGAATTCAACACCGGCCCGCTCGCCGCCTGGCTGGGCAACGCCGGCTGGGTCGAAGACCTGACGGAAGACCCGCACGAATTCGGCTTCGCCTTGCTGCTGGGCTTCGTCGGCCTGCACATGGCGGCGCTGGTGTTCCACCAGCTGCGCGGCGAACGGGTGGCGCAGAGCATGGTCACCGGCAAGCAGTACCTCGATGCCGAGCCGGGGGTGCAGCATGATTAAGCGGATCGCATGGGCAGGGCTGATGCTGCTGTCGACCCACGCTTCGGCGGACAGTCCCGCCAGCTTCATGGCGCGCTATGCGCAGCAAGCCGGCGTGGCGGTGTCCGCCCTGTCGCCGGCGCGCGGCGAAGCGCTCTACCGTGGCGAGCACCCAGGACGCAACGGCGCCGCGCAAAGCTGCGCCAGCTGCCACACCGCGAATCCGAAGCAGGCGGGTCAGACTCGCGTCGGCAAGCGCATCGAACCGCTGGCGCCGTCGGTGAATCCGCAACGCTTCACCGATGCGGCCAAGGTGGAGAAATGGTTCCGCCGCAACTGCACCGACGTGCTCACACGCGAATGCAGCGCGCAGGAAAAGGGCGATTTCATCGCCTTTCTG
>JAHJNP010000209.1 GCA_018820745.1 Gammaproteobacteria bacterium | reverse complement strand
GGACACGTCGTGATTGTCCAGATAGGAGAACAGGCGGGCGTAGGGTTCAGCTCGAGACATATTGGATGTTTCCTCGCATGGCGAATCCGGGTGGGCGTCCATTCAATGTAGGAAATTGCCCGTTGACCGCCGGAATCGGATGCCCGATGCCGAACACGGGAAACGGCCGCGGCACTTCGCGGCAAAGCAGCTGCGCACACGGGCAGGCAATGGATTGGTCTAGGCTGAATGCGTGGCTGGCCTCGTTCCGCAACAGGCCAATGGCCAGGTGGCGAAACGGCCTGCCGGCGGGTCGGTCCGACCACCCCCTTACACCAACGGCAAGGAGACGCGATGGACAACCAATCCTTGGGCATCCTGCTGTGGATCGCCCTGATGCTGCTGGCCATTCCCTATGTCCGGCGCGCCAGGCATCCGCGCGCCAAGCCGCTGGCGGCATACATGATGTTCGTCATCCTCTTCTCCGTGGGCGCCGTCGTGATGTATTCCGTCCTGCTCATGCTGCTGGGCTGGGCCGACGCCCTTGACTACCTGCACCGCCCCCAGGGTGCCGCGATCTTCCTTGCCCTGGTTTTCATCCCCGCCTTCCTGCTGGGCCGCTGGCAGTTGAAAAAACCGCCACGGCAGATGCCCCCCAACTAAAGAGCCCGCTATGCGGAACGTTCTGATCATCCTGTCGATCCTCATTTCCGGCCCCGTACACGCCGATGACACGCGCGACCATCAGCAGGAACGGGGCGAACACGTCATGGGCGAAGACCGCATCGTGGCGGGACAACGGGCGCTGTTCAGCGGTGCCGTGGGGGGCGATCTGGTCATCGCCGGCGGCGAGGTCGTCGTCGTCGAGCCGGTCGGCGGCGACCTGCTCGCAGCGGGCGGAGAGGTGCGGATCGACGCCGAGGTCGGCCAGGATGTCTACGCCGCCGGCGGGCGCGTGGCGCTGGACGCCGCCGTGAAACGCAATGCGCGCCTCGCAGGCGGCAAGGTGGAGATCGGCCACAGGGCGAGCATCGCCGGCAACGCCACGATGGCGGGCGGCGACGTGATGGTGCTGGGCGATGTGCAGGGCCAGCTTGCCGTGGCGGGGGGACGCATCTACCTCAACGGCCGCGTGGCGGGAAACGTCGATGCCTCGGGCGGCGAAATCGAACTCGGACCGGCGGCCCGGATCGGCGGCAATCTGTATTACCGCAGTCGGAAAGACCTCAAGCGCGCGTCCGGGGCCGAGGTGGGCGGCACCGTCATGCGCGAGCCCGGCGACGGACCATGGCGCGATCAGGCGAGAACGGGCGTGCGCATCGCAGGCGCACTGCTGCTGGTCTGGGTGCTCGGGCTGATGGTGGTCGGGGCGGTGTTCGTGGCGACGCTGCCCGGATTGACCGCGCGCCTGGCGGACACGGCACGCGCCCGGCCGGGCATGAGCCTGCTGCTCGGATTTGCCGCCCTGGTCGCCGTCCCGGCAGTCGTCTCCTTGCTCATGGCCAGCGTCATCGGCATTCCACTGGGCCTGCTGTTGCTGACCGGCTATCTGGCGCTGCTGATGCTGGGCTACGTGTCTGCCGGTGTGGCGCTCGGACAGATGGGGTTGCGGCGCTTCAATCCGGCCCGGGCCGACAAGACCGTCTGGCGCGCCGTTGCGGCAAGCCTCGCGATACTGATCCTCACCCTGTTGTCTGCCATTCCCGTGCTGGGCTGGCTGGTCTGGCTCGCGGCCCTGCTGGGCGGGATGGGGATGCTGCTGCTGCAACTCCGTGCCTCAACCCGCGCAAGCCCGAGCTAGTTTGCGAACCGGAGCAAGCAGAACAAATGGACATGCAGCGGGACTGATCATGCCAGCCGATTCACCATCCGCCTCCGAAGCGAATACCGGCACCGTCGTCGCCGGGATCAAGGTCATCGACCTGCCGCCCCCCCTGGAACGAGATGGCAAGGCGGAACTGTTCAACCGGGTGGCCCAAGCGACCCGGCGGGATCACTCCGGCAATCGATCATTTATGGGTGCTCGCGATCGTGATCAGGGTGATTTCGGGCGGGGCAAACAGGCGTATCGGCGGTCCCCAGGTGCCGGTGCCGCGGCTGACGTACAGCCACCGCCCATCGGCCAGTTCGGTGAGGCCGATGCGAACGCCATAGGCCAGCTGCGTCAGGTAGCCGAACGGGAATATCTGTCCGCCATGGATATGCCCGGAGAGCTGGAGATCGAATGGCGTGTCGCGGTCGACCACCGGCTGGTGCTTGAGCAGGACGACGAAATCCGTCGCGGCGACCGCGGCGAGCGCCTGGCGGGTGTCCCGCCCGGCGTGCCGTCCTGAAGTCGCGGCGCTGCGATCGTCGACCCCCACCAGAACGATGCCGCCGGCTTCGACCGATTCGCCGCGCAACACGGTAAAGCCCGCGTCGCGCAGGAATCGCAGGGACTTTTCCAGCCCGGCATAGTATTCGTGATTGCCGGTGACGGCGTATGCGCCGAGTGGCGCCGCGCAGGACTGGAAGTGGCGGGCAAGCGCGGCAAGTTTGTCGCCCTGCCCGTCGACGATGTCTCCGGTCGCCACGATGATGTCGGGGTCGATCTCGCGCAGCCTGGCGATGACGCGGTCGAGAAATCCGTCCCCCAGCATGATGCCGAGGTGCAGGTCGGAAATCAGGGCGAGGGTGACGCGTCCGGAGGCGAGCTTGGGGGTGGTGATGTTGACTTCTTCAACCCGGATCTGCCGCGCTTCGATGAATCCGTAGCCCAGCAGGGCAAACGCGAGCAGACCCACGGTCCGGAACGCCGGCACCGGGTTGAGGGGCCAGTCGAGATGCAGCAGCGTGGCGAGCGCATGGCCGAGGTCGAATACCAGGCCGATGCAGACAAACAGGAACAGATAGCCCATCCACGTATAGCTCACCCAGGCGGTGGCGACGGTTGCGCGGTGCCAGCCTTGTCGTTCCAGGAACCACACGAGCAGCGGGGAGAGGGTCAGGACGATGCCTGCCAGCGCCAGACCCGGCGCCCATGAATGCGGGAAGGTCATCCACACCTTGCCCAGCGCATAGAGATGCATGGTTCCATAGATCGCCAAAGCCACGACCAAAAATTTCAGCATGGCGATGCGCCTGGATGGGCCGGCATCGGGCCGGGCGCATGCGTGCACGCAAGGAACATTGCGGCGAGTGCCGTTGCATTACATGGCGCTGCCGAACGACTCGTCCTCGGTGTAGGGCGGCACCGGCAGGCCGCCGATCCGGCTTCCCTGTGCGACCGGTCCCTTGATGAACAATTGGTGCAGGTAGCGGCTGCCGCCGTGCCCCGAGAACGCCTCGTCCAGGGCCTTTGCAAGCTCGCGCCCGCTCGAAGCGGGACCGTGTTCGAGATAGTGCCTGCGCAGGAAGTCGACGACCTCCCAGTGCGCGTCGGTCATCGTGACGCCTTCCTCGGCCGCCACACGTTCCCCCGTTTCCCGGTTCCACCCGGCCATGTCGTGTTGCTGGTCGAGCGTCTCCGGGCTGCTGGTTTCAGGATTTCGGATTTGTTTCGTGATGTCCGGCATGTCGATCTCCTTTGGTTTGCGCTATGCACATGCGCGCCCGCCGGGCCGCGAGCGATTTCCCCCTCGCACAGGGCCGGTCCCGGCGCGAATCTTCTGCGCAGGGCCAATGCAAGCTGTCTCCCGCACCGTCTGCGCTGATCTCCAGTGTAGTAAACCGCCTGTCGTGGGTGGGAACGGGATCGTGCGGGAGAGGTAAATCGCTTCATCGACGATGCCGCTCCGGTTTCAGGATGGCGCCTGATCCGGCAACCGGGCGGTCCGCGCGAAGCCGGCCATTCGATCGACTATATTGATCAATGACCGGCTACGACAAGCTGGCCCAACCCCTGCATCGACCTGGAGAACCTCATGCCCATTGCCAAGATCATCGAAATCAGCGCTGAATCCACCGACAGTTTTGAAGACGCCATACGCCAGGGCATCGAGGGCACCGCCAGGACCGTGCGCAACATCCAGGGCGCATGGGTGAAGGAGCAATCCGTCGTTGTCGAGGGCGGCAAAATCGCGAAATATCGGGTCGACCTGAAAATCACCTTCATCGTTGAATAAGCGGCCACGGCGGCACGGACGCATGGTGCCGGCCCCGCCTGACGAAGCAGGCATGAGGGTGAATCCATCCCCACACGGCTGGCTGCGTGTTCCACCCCGTTACGCGTGCCGCGATGCGGCCTTCACATTCCCGGCAATCTGGCGGAACGAACGGCACGCCAGGCGACCAGGGGAGGCTTGGGCGGCGCAGGCGGGATTCCGGGCGGCGGCTGGGGAGGCTTGCCGGGCGGCGACGGCGGCTTGGGTGGCGCAGGCGGGATTCCAGGCGGCGGCTGAGGGGGTTTGCCGGCGGTCTTGGCGGCTTGCCGGGCGGACGGGGTGGCTGACTGAGCGACCAATCGGTGAACAAGCAACCATTGCCGCCGCAAGCTTCGTGTGACGGTGTATGCACGTAATCTCCCGCTTCTAATTCCATGGCACTTAAGGCCTAGCACATTTCGGGGTCTCCGCTGGGCGAGGGGCGCCGAACGAATGGCCGCATAAACAATGAAACCGAATGACGTGACCGGCCCGCCGCGTGCTCCGCTTGAACATGGCCGATGGGGGCTGGCGGGCGTGCTTCATCGATTGCGATTTTTCAATGCCGGATGCCGCAGACCGTGATTTCATCAGGACAGGCAAGAGCAGATTTCCCCCACCCCACCGACACCGAAGGAGGATCCGGGATGAAAAAGTCACTTGAAATCCATGACCAGCTGCGCGAGCTGCTGGTTGAAAATGGCGCGTCCGGGGATGATCTGGACCGATTCGATACCGTGATGTCGCGCCGGCGTTTCCTGGCAGGCCTGGGCGGTGGCGGCACCGCGCTGTCGCTCCTCGGTTTTGGCGCCGGTGCAGAAATGGCGCTGCAGGGACTGTTCGGCCGCG
This sequence comes from Gammaproteobacteria bacterium, assembly GCA_018820745.1. Classification (GTDB taxonomy): domain Bacteria; phylum Pseudomonadota; class Gammaproteobacteria; order Burkholderiales; family Thiobacillaceae; genus Thiobacillus. The sequence continues at coordinate 3,064 of JAHJNP010000209.1, read as the reverse complement.
GCATGATTCCGGCGGCCTGGGCCGCGGAGGCCGAGAAGACGGCGCAGATCGAAGGCAAGCCAGGCATGATCGTCCACAATCCCCGCCCGGTGAATGGTGAGTTTCCGCCCCATCTGCTGAATGACGACGTTACGCCGACCACGCGGCACTTCGTGCGCAACAACGGCCTGGTTCCCCAGCGCGCCGAGGCACAAAACCCCCAGGGATGGACACTCGCCATCGAGGGCGAGGTCCATCGACCCCTCAAACTGAGTCTGGAAGACCTGATGCAGATGCCCTCGGCGACCTATCAGGCATGCATCGAATGCGGCGGCAATGGCCGCGCCAATTTCAACCCGCCCGTGCGCGGCAATCCGTGGGACCGCGGCGCCATCGGCTGCAGCGAATGGCAGGGCGTGCGCCTGCGCGATCTCCTGCAGCGGGCCGGGCTGAAGGATAGCGCGGTGTACACCGCGCACGATGGCGAGGACCCCCCCATCGGCTCCGCGCAACCGTTCTCGCGCGGCATCCCCATCGACAAGGCCATGGAAGAACACACCCTCATCGCTTACAGGATGAACGGCAAACCGCTGCATGCCCTGAACGGCTATCCCGTGCGGGTGGTGGTTCCCGGCTGGATCGGCAGTGCCTCGCAGAAATGGCTGAACCGGATCCGGATCCGCGACAAGGTGCATGATTCCGACAAGATGACCGGCTACTCGTACCGCATCCCCGAGTACCCCGTCCCTCCCGGCTCGCGCCCGCCCGAATCGGTGATGAAGATCCTCACCGCCTGGCAGATCAAATCCTTGATCACCCTGCCCGCGGCCGACACCAAAACCAGCGCCGGAAAACGCATGGCGGTACGCGGTCATGCCTGGGCGGGAGAGAACACGGTCGACAGGGTTCTCCTCTCGACGGATTACGGCGTCAACTGGAAAGCCGCCAAACTGACCCGGCCCGCCAATAAATATGCCTGGTACCACTTCGATTCAGAGGTGCGTTTCGATCAAAAGGGCTACTACGAGATCTGGGCGCGAGCCTTCGACCAGCGCGGCAATGCCCAGCCATTCCGCCAGCCGTGGAATCCCAGGGGCTATCTCGGCAACGTCATTCACCGCGTCCCGGTGCTCGTGGATGTCTGAACTGCCGCGGTTCTGGCGCCTGTGGCCGGGCAGACGTCCCGTCCGCGCCAGGATCCCGGATGGATTCATCGCGGTGGCGGCGGCCGCACTGAGCGTGCTGATGGGAAACGCTCTTGCAGCAGAGCACAACGGCAAGCCGCCCAAGCCCATGGTCGAGAACGCACCCATGGTCGAGACCGCACCGAAGAAGCTGTTCGAAACGCACTGCGGTGTTTGCCACAGCCTGGAACTGCCTCGTTCGCAGCGACTGGACCGCAACACCTGGCGCTGGGTGATGGACGACATGGTCAATAAATTCGGCGCCACCTGGATCACCGGGAAACAGCAAGAACTCATCATCGACTACCTGACCGAGAATCACGGTCCTCAATCCCCGTGAATTGACAGCCGTCACCCCGGTCCGGGGTATACGGTCAAAGCAGCACGTATTTATCCTTAGTAACCTCACTGCCTCCCACTCCAGCCCCTTTCCAGCCGGCGCCGGCAAGGCGATCCACCGGATTCCCGGGCGGGTCGAAGGCGCTCCCGGTCGGGTGAAGGAAGCATGGGACGGGGATGCGCCCAAAGTTGTACTAGCTTCAAATCAGGATGTGATGCAGCCGGCCGTGCAGGCAGCCTCAAAGCTGCGCGACTGCCGGATCGCCCACCCAGACCCACGAGGGCCCGCCGCGATTGCATACCGCGGGATGCTGTTGCCGCCATCGCGCGATGATCAACGACATGACAGGAGGTGCCCCATGCAGGCGCACAACAAACCGATGTATTCGACATCCGGATCATTCGAAACACGCGGAGCCGTGTCTGCCGGCAACGACAGGTCAAGCCCGTCGGAAATCAAGCTCATTTTTGGCGAACACCTCTCGACCGCATTGCACGACCTGCTCTCGCTCGCCCGGCGCACCTGCCATGGCCCGAACGAAGTCCTGTATCACGAAGGCAGCGTCAGCAATACCGTGTACCTCATCACCAGCGGATTCCTGAAACTCATCATCCATCTTCCCAACGGCCGCGCCCGGATCGTTCGCCTGCATCGCCCCGGCGCGGTTCTCTGCCTGAGCGGCCTGTTCGACCGGAACAACAAGCACACCGCGGTGGCAGTGATTCCCGTCACCACCCTGTGCCTGCCCGTCAGCGCCGTGCAGCGGCTGCGTACCGAGGACCCGCTCACCTATGCCAGCCTGCTTGAGCGCTGGCACAACTATCTGAACGACGCCGACACCTGGATCACCCAGTTCTCCACCGGCCCGATACGGGCTCGTGTCGCCCGGCTGCTGTCTTTCCTGTCCGAACTCGAACCCGATGCGGAAAACGGCGAACTGCACTTGCTCACCTGCGAGGAAATGGGTTCCATCCTCGGGGTGACGAGCGAGAGCGTCAGCCGCGTCCTCGCCGAGTTCAAGCGGCGGGACATCCTCGCGCACCATGACGGCGCCGCGAACAATCTTTACGAAGCCGATATGGGCCGGTTGCGCCACATCGCCGACGAATAGCAGCGCCGCGTGGTACACCGCGTGTTACATGGCGCCGGTCGGCCGATTGGTCGCGATCAATCGTGTATTACGAACGAGCTGTTTTTTCCGTCATGGTCTCGCCGATCACGGCTTCGGCCCGCTTCCGCGCCTCATGGCTGGCGGCGTGGACAATCACGACGTGGTAACCCGCCTTGATCGAATCCCTCACCAGCCCGGCAAGCATGCCCTCGCGTGGCTTGAGTCCGAGAATGGCGCCCGCTGTGCCGCCGATCATGGCCCCGTAGCCAAGCACCATGAGGGGCGCGACAATCGGTGCGCTTACAAACAGCGAGGGGGCCACGACCGCGACTGCACCTGCGGTTACCGCACCGGCCGCGCCCCCGGTTGCGGTGCCGAAAAGCGTATCCAGAACGACCTTGTTGCGGGTCTCTTTGGTTTCCGGTTCGATGGCAGGACTCACGCCCTCCT